>CAMCJW010000141.1 GCA_945875195.1 Chitinophaga pinensis
CTACTCCCTCTCACAACCCTTGTTGGGTATGTATATCATACAGCGTGGTGCTTCTTAGGGTGTAATACGCTTGCCAATAGGCTGCTATTGCATTTACATATCCTTGTTTGGCTTGCAATTGTTGGCTTTGTGCAAGCAGCAAATCGGTGTAGGTGAGTTTGCCGACTTTGTATTTGTTGTAGCTGATGGCATACCTGCGTTGGGCTATACTATCTGCCAATTGAGCGTTATTAATTTGTTGTAGTGAAATATTATAAGCTTGTAGTTGACTCATTATATCATTGGTGATGCGCTGTTCTAATTGTTGTATTTGAAGTTGAGCATTTTTCAACTGATAATCTGCAATTTTAAAACTGGAAGTATTAGCTCCTGAACTAAACAATGGAACAGCAACGCCTATTGTAGCATTTTGCTGGGTTAGCAGGTTTTGATAAGCATCGTTTAAAACCGGTGCAGACTGGTTGCTACCGTAACCTGCTATTAAGTTAAAACTTGGTATGCGACTTAATTTAGCTCGTTGCAAGGCTGCTTCATTTTGCAACTGAGCTAATTTTTGCTGTTCATACTCGGGACTATTGTTTTTGAATGAAGCTATTAATTGCGTTAATGTACTTTCTGAAATTGAATTAACTGCACTATTATTTGGTTTGCTTTCCACCAATGAAAGGTCTGTTGCCGGTATGGCAAGTAAGTTACAAAACTTAATTTTCAATAAGTCATCATTCGCCTTTACTTGTTGCAGTTGGGTGGTTGTATTTATTTGTTCCAGTTGTATTTGTAAGTATTCTTCTTCGCCAATTTTACCTAATTTTAGTTTGAGTGTTGCAGCTTGCAATAAACTATCGGTATTGATTTTATTAGCTTGTAATAGGATGAGTTGCTGCTGTGATTGCAGCAACGCATGAAATTGATTGCTTACATCCAATGCCAATTGCTCCTGTTGTTTGATAAAAACTTTTGAACCAATTAATTTATTTATGCGTGCAGTTTTTAGATTAAAAGCCGTTTCATTAAACCGAAACAAGGGTTGATTAAACCCCAGCACGAAGGGTTGTGTATTGTAGTTGGTGGTGCGGTCTCCGCTTAGCCTATCAAACCTGTTGATGTTACTGCTTGCAGTAAACGTGCCACCAGTAGCTGCAATTTTTTGGCTAAGGCTAACACCCATAGTGCTATATGCTTGCTCTACTGTTGTAAACTTAATGGTACCATCAGGTTGGGTTACACTGGTAATGCTGCTATTGTAGCCAGGCAAGTTTGCGTTGAGGTTTACCTGCGGAAACAATTGTGCGCGCTGCAATTTGTAAGTTTGCTCGGCTAACTGTGCCTGATTTTGGTTAATAAGCGCTTGCAAGCTTTGCTGCTGTGCAAGGCTAATGGCTTGTTGCAGGCTTAGGGTTGTTTGGGCTATTAAATAATAAGGTAAATAGAATGCCAACAATAGCATTAATCTGATGACTACAATGTGCCTATTTAGTTTACGTTGCTTTTGCATATTTTTCCTTGGCTAGTGCAGAGGTGTAATATTTTTGAAGCAACTGATAAATCATAAACTCTTCAAAGCGCTGATTTGAGTTGAAAAAGCGATTCACAAACATGTGGTTATAACTTGGTATTAACTCATCAATGGTTTTACCATTTTTCGTTTGCTGAATATTATTTGATAAAGGTTGTAATTGCTGCTTTTGCTTTTTGTAAATCGTAAGCACTTGTTTAAAAAAAATGTCATTCTTTAAATCTTCTGGTATAGTTCCATTATTTAATTTTTCAATATTTGCTGAGTTGTTTCTGTATGTGACTTTTATTCTATCCCTTAGCATTTGTGATTGTTGCAGCCCAAACTCCCTTGCGAAAACGTTGGCACTTTCCTCTATCAAGGTTAAACGTTCTTCGGTGTTGTAACCAAACGCATCAAACAAATTTATTACACCAAGTAAACCCACTAAAAATCGGTGAGTTTGTAACTGGTCAGTTTTAATCAATTTTAGGATTTCTATAGTTGTTTGTGAATTGATATAAAAAACCGATTCCGATATGTCTATTGTTTTATGCCCGTATCGTTCCAGTTCGCGTTGGTAGGTATCTGTTTGTATTTTCCATATTATGCCTTGCTTTACAAGTCCTGCAAGCTCTTTTTTAATAATTGTATTTAAAGCAGTAAAATCCGTTGTGTGGGTTAGCTTAAATCGTAAACGAATGTGATTTTTCGGGTCAGTATAGCGTATGAAAAACCACTTATTAATGATGCCTTCTTTTTGCAGTTTATGAGTGATTCTATCAATCTGTTGAATGAGTACTTTGTCTGCCGTTTTAGTTCCGGTATAAAGTTTAAAGTAAACCCATTCGCTGTAAGGTTCGAAAATTCGTTGGGTACTAGCTTGTGCAATCTTCTTTTGATTTCGTAATTCAGTCGCTGTTTCTGTCTTATCAGCTTGTTTTACAAATGGGATAATGATTTCGTTTGTATAGCCATTGCCGTTTTCATCTTTAACCAATAAGTTATTTTCGTTAAACAAGCTCTCCGTAAGTTTAATCGTAGTATATTTTTTTGCGACATCTAATAGAATATCTAAGCATAATTGATTTGTAAGGTCCAACAACAATTCATTATCACCTTCACTTAAAAATACCTTTTGGGGCAAGCTGTATTCTTTTATTAAGTCAGCAAACATTGTAAGGCGTTGTTCAGGTTTGGCTTTTTGTATTGCCTTTAAATCTGACGATTTCACATTCCAATAGGCGGGCGAAAGAATGATATTTTTATAGGTAATGCGTGGCAAAAATTTTTCACCACCTAAAAAACTCCAATTCCAGCCTATATATGTTTTAATACCTTGATGCTGCAAATCACATAAAAAATGATAAATAGGTAAACCCATTGCTGAATAATTATGTGCATTTGCCATACGTGGTAGCACTTCTTTATTTAATCGCTTTGAACGTAATACAACCTTATCGTTTTTAACGCTTACCATCAGGTCATTAACTTGTATTTGCTGTTTATGGGGCAAGGTACTCAAAGCTAGGTAAGGTATTTCGTATTCACGGTAATGTGGGCGTGTTAAAATATTGCCCAAACGCCCTTCCGAAATATGAACAATTTCGGCAAATACTTTATCGGGTTGTAAGGCTTCTTCTTTCTTTGCTATGTCAACACATAAATCGGCTATCCTTTTATCTAAATGACCAAATCTGCCAGGCAATATGGTTGCATTATTGCTCATGCCGCCCCAAACTATTTTTGTAACTTCATCCTCTTGCAACAGTTCACCCATAAATGCCATGCTATTAGGCAAGGGATGGTTTGGAACTTTAAATTGTTTGATATCTTCATCGGTAATGGCAATTGATGCTAGGTTTTCTTTTTGCGCTTTTAGGTATAAATCAAACCTAAATTTTGCATACACATCCCACAGCATATTGTTTTTGTTGCTGCTGCGGTATTCGGTTTCGCTTATTGCATTTTTATAGTTAATCCCTATATCGGTATCTAATAATTCAAGCAATGGAATTTCTGCTTCTTCGTAACGTTCGTAAAAGGCGCGTTTAAATCTGGTAAGTGTACTTTGACTTTCATCAAATACACTTAATCTATTCAATACCTCGGCTGCTTCCAATACCTGATTAGAGATTTCTTGATTGATATTCGATTGAATACACTCTTTAAGCGTATCAACCTGTATAAATTTATTTTCATTAATGGCCGTGGTAAAATACGATGTTAGCACGAATTTTATATTTGCGGTTTTTTCAATGATGGCTTCTTCTGATACTAAAATTGCGTTAACATCATTGGACAAATTTTCATACTGCTTAAATTGACGTAGCTTGTTAAAGAGCACGGTTTGGTATTCTTCACCACTAACGTTTGGATAAATTTCATTAATTAGTACCTGGCTTGTAATAAGTTCGTTTAGGTATTGTGTTGCTTCTTCTTTATCAAAACCAAATTCAGCAATGATGTTTATACATTGGCTGTAGCTCAATCCTTTTGCCCTTTGTTTAATAAGTTTACCGAGCACCACATTATCATCAATGTTTACCAAATGGAAAACAGTACGAGAATTAACTGTTCTAAACTCATGGTAACGCCACTTTTTACCCACCAAGTATAAACTAGTATTGGGATAATAAAATAATGCTTCAATTAGTGTTTCATCCTTACACAAATCATGATATACATTAACCAAATAATCCATATCCAGGCGCAGTTTTGGTTGTGGTATGGATGATATTTTCATATCCGTTTCTTCGCTAGTTACTGGCACAGTATGAAGCCCTGCAAATAAGCCATAAGGAGTACAGCGGGTGCAAGCTCGGGTATAGTATTTTAAAAGGCTTTTTTGCAGTTTATCATCCGGCTTATCTGATGGTTTTAGCTTGAGCAATTGGGCATGTAACACAGGCGATGCGACATAAAGTGCATTATTCAAGACGGATTGCGAAAAGTAATCTGGTATATTAAGTATGTTTCTTACCTGCGCAAAAGGCATCATAGGAGTGCGAATTATAGCTCCGTTACACTTATAATTTTGTTGCATTAATTTAGCTTAGTAATAGGCAGCGATCCCAAGTGGGCTCTATTTCAGACATTCCAGCAATTATCGACAAGCCAATTCCAGACAGTCCATTCAAAAATCCAAGGTTAGGTAAATACTCTTTTGTATTAGATTCAGAAGCATTGGCATATGCCAAAAAGGAATATTTTTGCATTCCGTGATTGTAATATTTATCAAATAATATATTATACCAATTCAAGGATGCCTCTTTAAAATCTAAAACCCCTGTCTCTTGATATAAACGGTTATACATATGGGCATTTCCGGCAGCCCCATGACACAATCCACCATCTCTAACCATTGATTTTTCAAATGATATTTCTATGGAATTTAACGCGATTTTAACAGCTAAATCATTGTAGCTTTTATCACCCAATAATTTTGATAAGTTTAAGAACATTAAACTAATTCCTAAATCTGAATAACACCAACCTAAACGGCTTGGATAAATATCCCTGGAAATACCCGAAAAATTTTTAAAATAGTAACTGTTTTCAGATTTTTGCATTTCAGAAAGCATGAATTTTATAGCACTATCTAATAATTTTTTAGCTTCGAGGTATTGAGGAAATTGAAGGCATATGAAATTCAACATCGATATAATACTTGGTACGCCATGAGCCAGGCCTAAATTTGAGTCTTTAGGAATCTTATTTACGTCAGTTATGTTAGGATATAAATGAGAAATGTTACTTGCTGAAAACCATCTAATACCATTACTGTTTTCAATAGCAGTAGCACTGAGTGCGTAAACTATCTTTCTCACGACTATCTCTTTAAATTTTATATTAATTGCTTGAGATCTCAATAGGTATAAACATGATCCTAAGTATCCACTAAAGAAGTCAAAGTTTGCTTTTTTAATATCCTTGTCAATAAATTGAATTACATACTTATCAATTTCGACTAATAGTTCATTTTTTTGCAAGTCCTCTGCCTGGTTAAAAGTAGAGTTTATAGAAAATCCAATTCCTGATAGGCCATACATCAAAGTTCCATCTATTTTTTTTGTGAAAATTAAATTCAAAATGCGTTCTAATATGAATTCCATTTCTTTTTTATCGGAATAATTTGTAAAACGACATAAATACGACTTGTAAATTAGATACCCAGACAAACCATTTATTAAGGTTACATCTTTACATTTCTTAGTATCATTTTCGATTGCTTCAGTAATATCGTTCAACGCCAGCTGCGCTTTTTGGCAAAGGTATGGTGGCATTATTGATTTCCATGGTCCCATAATTCTAGTAAGTATATTCTATCGCCTCTATTAGAATTGCATCACGAGAATGATAAATATCTTTTACTTTATTCTTTACATAAATATCAGGAGGAATTCCGACTCCTTGGTAGCATTTCAAGTTTTCGTCAAATACTCCAACAGCAGTATAAGAAACTTGAATACCAAAAGGAAGTTGTGTATAGGTTACATTGCCATTTGTTCCAGATGTATTGCTGCCAATAACTACACATCTATCTTTCAATGCCTTGAAGGCTAATGTCATTGTTTCTCCCTGACTATTTGTTATCTCATTAGTTAGTAGGATAATTTTACCCCTATACTTAGGAACTAAAATAGTAATCCACCTAAACATAAATATTTTCTGACTGACTGAATACTGCTTGTTAAATCTTTTATTAACGAATTTAGAAAAAATGATATATTCTGGGTTCTTAGTGAAAAGATGTAACATTATTTTGTCCATAGTGTTGTTTGGATAGCAACGAAGATCAAAAATAATAGATTTACAAGATTTAAGTTGTCTAAACATTTTTCCGACATCACTATTAAAGAGGTACTTCAAATCGACATAACCCAAACTATCGTTAATCTTTTTCCAAACGATATTTGGGGGGTATTCTTTTTTCAAAAAGGATTTTTTCATAGTTAAATTTGGATAGTAATAGTTATAAACATATTGTCTTCCTTCCCAGGTAGGAGTAATTATTACATTTTTTCTGTTTTGATTAGAGTCTTGTATTGTTAGAATCATACTTTTACGATTTCCTCTTAATAAATTGCAACTAACAATATTATCTCTTGAATCTTTTGTGGAACATGAAAAATATGGACTAATATTGTTTCTAAGTGTATTAATGTCTGTGCTATCAATTTTTAAAATTTCCCAACCTCTTGGACATAAAAATTCTTGGCTTTCACAGATTATAACTTTATTCTCAATTATCTTACAAATAATTTTTGGAGCATAATTTCCAAATATCATTTTTGAATTAGAAAATGTAACCGAGCAGTGACAATCGTTAAGATAGTTTGAAATAAAATAAACAAGCTCTACATAATCATAAGTGCACTTCTTTGAGTTAATTATTCTTGGGATAATTACATTTTGGAGTAAGCTATCCCATTCATGTTCAAGGTCACTATTTTTTTTATAGGGATAATAATATTCTATTTCACTCCAATATCTAAAAATCCCATAAGCAAGATCCTGTTCAGAAATATTACTTAAATAACCTGGTTTGGGTTCTCTGTATCGGTAATTTAGTTTATGCTTCACAGTTTTTGAACTCAAGAGGTATTCGATAGCCATCTTGTTCTCAGAGCTTAATGGTGAATGAATCACCCATTTTGTCAAAAAATTTTCGGTCTTAACTGTATGAAATGATAACTTAGTTGTTTTTAGGATAAAATCTTTAAGCAGTGTATTATAAAGATTGCTATCTATGGGCTGTATCGAGTTAAGTTGGTGATATAGATTTTTAAACTCTTCGCTGAATAAATTATCATTCTTTTTAAATTCACTAAAAAACACAACGCTTGCAACCTTAAATAAATAAAAATGTTGATACTTTTGTTGAGCATCAATTTTATTGTTGGCTGAGGAAAATGTAATTGTGTAACTAATTAAAAATAATAAAAATGTG
>CAMCJW010000142.1 GCA_945875195.1 Chitinophaga pinensis
TTTGTCTGATGAATTAGTTCGTTATACTAAAATCACCAAAGAAGATGTAATGCGTGTATTTCGCCAATATATCTTAGGTAAAAATTATGTATTGGTGAATATCTTCCCTAAAAAAGCAAATGCAGCTGCTAATAAAGAAGAGGCAAAACCAGCAGAAACAGCAACAACTGCTCCTGTAAAAACTGAGCTTGAGTACAAGGGATTGTCATACACCACACCTAAAGATAATTTTGATAGAAGCAGCCGCCCTAATCCAGGTGCAGCTAAATTAACTGAAATCCCAAATTTTTATTCAGCAACATGGGACAATGGTATAAAAGTAATTGGAACCGAAACCAAAGAATCTCCAATTGTTACCATATTACTAAACATGAAGGGTGGAAATATTGCAGTTGGAGATCCAGCTAAAACTGGCTTGGCTAATTTAACTTCTGATATGATGAATGAAGCAACTCAGAATTTTACTAGCGAACAGTTTGAAAATGAAATGGATAAATTAGGCAGCTCCATTAGTTTTGGTTCAGGATTAGAAAGCCATTTTATGCAAGTGGTTTGTGTTAAGAAAAATTTGGATGCTACACTAAAATTGGTTGAAGAAAAATTAATGCGTCCAAAATTCAATGCAGATGAATTTAAATTGAACCAATCACAAAATTATCAAGGAATTAGTTCAGAAAAATATGATGCCGCAACAACAGCTAGTTTGGCTTTTAGTAAACTGGTTTACGGTAAAACCATTGCAGCAGAGCCAGTAGGAGGCACGTTAAAGTCGATTAAGGCAATGACAATTAGAGATGTTCAAAGCTATTATGATCGCTTTTACGCACCAGATTTTGCCACTTTAACTGTTGTGGGAGATGTTACTGAAGCAGAAATAATGCCTAAGGTAGCTTTCTTGAAATCATGGAAGAAAAAGGGTGTTGTTTATCCTCAAATTGCGCCACCTACAACCACTGTAAATGCGGGTAAACAGGTAATGCTAGTTGATAAATATAAAGCAGCTCAATCTGAAATTCGAGTTGGAAACTTGGGTCAAACATACGACTGGAATGGAAAATTCTTCAAAACAAATGCGATGAATTATCCATTAGGTGGAAGTTTCAATAGCCGTTTGAACCTAAACTTACGCGAAGATAAAGGGTTTACCTACGGTATTCGTTCATCAAATTCAGGTTATAGAGACCGTCAGGGTGCTTATGTAATTTCTACAGGTGTGCGCACTTCGGCCACTGATAGCGCTCTTAAGGAAATTATGTATGAGGTAAATAATTACAGAGACAATGGAATAACCGATGATGAGTTAAATTTCATGAAAAATTCAATCACGCAAAGTGATGCTTTACGTTATGAAACAAATGGTCAAAAAGCAAGTTTCCTAAACAGGTTGGTTGAGTATGATTTACCTAAAGATTATATCCGTCAGCAAAATGCTACTATAAAATCTTTAACCAAAGAAGAAATCAATGCCATTGCAAAAGAAGTATTGCAACCAGATAAAATGATTATTCTAATTGTAGGAGACAAAGAAAAAATAAAAGCACCAATTGAAAAATTAGGCTACAAAATTCAGGATTACAAAGAAGTAGAAGTAGCTACCTACGAAAAGAATTAGACTTACTTTTTATATAGAATCATTTACTATTGAAAAGGGCTTTGGAAATTCCAAAGCCCTTTTTAATTCAAAAAAATCAAACTTTAGGATTAATTTTTAATTTGAACCCGAATAAGAATTGCCTTATGTTTGTATTGAAATTGAACAAGCATTCAACCTTTTCAGTTTTTAATTGACTATTAATAAAAGCCAAAATATAAAACCGGTTTGAACCAAACCACAAAAACACTAACCAAATGAAAAAACTATTGTTAGCTGCATTGGCAGTATTGAGTTTGCAGGCATTTGCACAAAAAAGTATGGTAGAAAGTGCAGCCATTTACCTTAGGAACGCAGAAATGGAAGATGCTAAGAAAAGTATCGATGCTGCCATTGAAAATCCGGAAACCAAAACAGATGCTAAAGCATGGTTTTACTATGTGGCTATCTTAGATACTATTTACAGAAATCCTGCATATGAAAAATTGGCAGATTCAGATTTAGCTGAAAAATTCTTTAACGGTTGTAAAAAATGTATTGAGTTTGATGCCAAAAAACGCTATGAATATTATTGCAAGGATAATGCTATTTTAAATAGTGCATTTATGTGCTTTAACAAGGGGATAAGTGCCTATGATAAGAAAGATTATAAGGCAGCAATCAACTACTATCAGATGGTATTGGATGTAATTCCATACGATAAAAATGAGGTTTTAAAAACCAATAACTTATCCGAGAAAAACATTTATTTATACATGGCATATTCAGCAATACAATTGAGCGATAATCCAAAAGCAAAAATATACTTGCAAAAATTAATGGACCTTAATTATGATGACCATTTGATTTATATGCAAATGGCAAATATTTATTTAGAGGAAACTGATACCACCAATGCATTAAAATACATTGATTTGGGTAGGGGTAAGTTCTCCTCAAATAAAGATTTAATCAACCAAGAGTTAAATGTTTATTTGGCAATGGGCAGGCAAGATATTTTATTGACTAAATTAGATTTAGCATTAGAAACAAACCCAGATGATTTCCAATTGTTCTATGTTAGAGGAAGTGTTTATGATAATTCTGCCAATGATTTAATAAAAAAAGCAAAACATAGCAGAGATACTGCAACAACACTAAGAAAGAAGGCTCAAACGGAAAAAGTTCCAGCTAAAAAAACAGCTCTAACCACAGCTGCAGCTGACTATCAAAAATTAGCAAGCGATCAATTAATAATTAGCAAGGAGTCTGCAGCCAAAGCTGAGGCAGATTATAAAAAGGTAGTTGAACTAAACCCTGATTATATTGATGCTTACTATAATTTAGGGGCGTTAACTAACAATAAAACAACTGAAGTAGTTGAGAAAATCAATGCTATTCCAGTTAGTGTTACTCAGGCTGAGTATGATAAAAGATACAATCCATTGAAAAAGCAGAAGGATGAAATATTAAATGTTGCTTTAGGTTATTTTAAACAAGCATTAGAAATTGCTGAAGCTAAGAGTGAGGATACACCCGTAAAGAAAAATGAGAAATTTGCATACATGAGAGATATTCTTTACAGCATGCAGCAAGTCTATGCCAACTTAGACAATGAGAAGATGGCTATTGAAACAAAGAAAAAACGTGATTTATACGAATAGGGTATAATCCACTAAAAAAGAATCCTCAATCATATTTTTGATTGGGGATTTTTTTTGTACAGGAGTGAAGAGTTGCAATTAACCATTGTATTTGATTAGTATTATAATGAACACATAGCGTAATAGAAGCCAAGATATCAAATACTCTATTTAACATAATATTAATTATAAGACAAATGAAAATGTAATTAAATCAACAGTAATAACTTAAACATACCAATGTTTTCCTCACCATTACAACAAAAAGTGTAAATTCAAATGCCACTATCTAAATTGTAACTGACCAATTTTGAAATGTTAAAATTATTTAATTATATTTATACTTGAAATGAGGCGCAGCATAAAATGTTTACCAAAATAAAAAAGCGAATCTTATTATTTATATATGGATTATTTTTTATATCCATTTCAACTCGGGCTCTCGCTCCTAGTTTTGGATTTATAGAAAACAAAGGGCAGATTCTAGATCAATTTCGTCAGCCAAACAACAATGTGCTGTTTTTGTTAAATGGAAAGTATTTTAATGTGCACTTAACTCGAAATGGATTTAGTTATGAGCAAACATCAATTGAGCAAGACAAAGATTTTGATTTTAATAAAAGTAAAGTTTTTAATGAAAAAACCAATTTACCTAGGAAAGTAAAATATCACCGTGTAGCAATCGAATTTGTTAATGCTAACCCAAATCCAGAAGTTATCTCCTTGAACCAAAACACTTCGAAAATAAATTATTATAACGAATACTCTGGAAAATTCAACTTTGAAAACATTAACCATTATAATAAGGTAGTATATCAAAATATCTACCCTGGTATTGACATAGAGTTTTTAAATGGTGATCAGTTTAAGTATAATATCATTTTACATCCTGGAGCTAGTTTATCTGACGTAAAACTTAGAATTAACGGCAGTCTTCAATCACAATTGAACAGAAATAATGAACTCGAAATGATGACTTCATTAGATTTGATTAAAGAAACAATTCCTTTAAGTTACTTGATAAATTCGGATCAAACCAAACAAAAAACCACCATCAATTTTTCAGATTTAGGAGCAAATACCTATGGGTTTATTGGAGAGACTTACTCAAAAAAACAAACTTTAGTGATTGACCCCAGTCCTTGGGCAACCTATTTTGGAGGAACTGCCGATGAAAGCGGAAGTAGTATTGCTACAGATTCCATTGGAAATATCTTTGTAGCTGGTTACACTTATTCTAATTATGGTGTTGCAACAAGTGGCAGTTTCCAAAGCAGCTATAATGGAAACAACGATGGATTTATCTTGAAATTTAACGAGAACGGAAATTTAATTTGGGCAACTTATTATGGAGGTAATAACAACGACTATTGTTACGACCTATCTGTTTCAAAATCGGGAACAGTTTTAGTGGCTGGATTAACTGGTTCAGCATCTGGAATTGCCAGCAGCGGTTCTTTTCAAAGCTCCTTGAATGGCACTATTGATGCGTTTCTTTGCAAATTCAATTCTAATGGCACCCAAGCTTGGGCCACTTATTTTGGAGGGAATAATTTAGATTATGGTTATGGTGTTACAAGTGATTTAAACGAAAATGTAATTTTGAGTGGTTACACTAATTCAACAACTAACCTTTCCACTTCTTTGGCTTTTCAAACAAGTTTTTCTGGTACAAATGATGCCATGATTGCAAAATTTACCCCTAACGGTGCCTTGAGTTGGGCTACCTATTATGGCGGTGGCAACAGTGATTTTGGCAGCGACATTCAATGTGATGAAAGTGGGAATATCTTTTTCACAGGATTTACATCTTCTACAACAGGTATCGCTACCTCAAATGCTTATCAATCTGCGTTATCAGGTACAAACAACAATGACGCATTCATTGTAAAGTTAACGCCCAGTGGTTCAAGGCAATGGGCAACTTATTTTGGCGGAGAGGGCAATGAGGACGGCAGATCTATTGCCTTAGACAAATCAGGGAATATTTTCTTGGCAGGTACCAGTTATTCTTCATCAGGAATTGCCACAATTGGTACTTTTCAAACATTATATAAAGGTGAAAATGAATCATTCATTGCTGCATTTGACTCTACAGGAAATAGAAAGTGGGGTACTTATATTGGTGGTGATGCAGATGATTATTTGAATAATATTAAATTAGACAAACAAGGAAATTTGGTGGTGGTTGGATTTACTTATTCCCCTAATGGATTAACATCCTCTAATGCATATCAAACCAACTTGAAAGGATCAATTGATGCCTACATTGGTAAGTTTGACACAACAGGAAACAGAATTTGGGCAACCTATTATGGAGGATTGATAGAAGATTACGCAAATAGCCTTGCAATAAACCATTCAAATTATATTTTGGTAACGGGTATCACAAACTCCACCACATTTGTTTCAACCTTGAGCTCTTTTCAAACAACATTGGCTGGGTCTAATGATGCATTTATCCTTTCACTAACTCCCAATGGAAATGTGAATCCAATAATTAATAATACCATAGTTGAAAATGTACAAGTGTGTCCTGGTGAAACAAATTCAATTATAACAGGAAGTACGCCAAGTGGAGCCGTTGGTCTTTATACATTTACATGGCTAAAATCAACTACTGGCCCAAATTCAGGATATAGCCCCGCTCCTGGAGTCAATAACCTTGCTAGCTACATCCCTCCTGCCTCCCTGTCAAATTATTGGTTAAAAAGAATGGTTGTTTCAGGTGGTGAAATTGACACTTCCAATTTTGCAGTTGTTACCATTAAACCTAGGCCAAATGCCATTTTTCAAACCAACGAACTAGTTCAATGTGTGAACCAAAATAGCTTTCAACTTGATGATCTTAGCACGCCTAATGATTCAATAACTAGCAGGAAATGGTATTTTGGAGATGGCTTTATTGACTCTAACAATGTTTCTCAAATCAATAAAACCTATACTATTTCTGGCTCCTTTATTGTAAAATTGATTAGGGCCAATTTATGGGGTTGTAAAGATTCCTTTTCTAGAACATTATTGGTAAATCCTGCTCCAATTGCTGCAATTTTTACTAATCAGTTTACCACATTTTGCCAAGGTGAAAACCTAATTCTGCAAAGTAATTTAGTGAACAATAACATTATATTTTGGTTTAAAAACAATGAATTATTAGCAGATACAACAAAACTCATTCATATAAATACGAGTGGTTTATATTATAGCGTTCAAACAAATAATTTTGGCTGTTCCGATACCTCTAATAGCATTTCAATTATTGTAAATCCAAAACCCAAGGCAGAAATAGAAGGCGCAATCAATAAATACATTTGTGGAAATGATAGCCTTTCCCTACAATCGGTTGAAAAAAATTTACCTTTCTACCGTTGGACAATCAATGGAAAAACCATTTTAGGGTCGAACCAAAATCAAATAAAAATAAATCAACATGGTCTTTACCAATTGATCCTTAGAAACCAATTTGGTTGTTACGATACCTCAACAATCCATGTAGTTACAGCGGCATTAAAACCTATATTAAAGCCAATTTCAGGCAAAACGAAGGTTTTCTTTACGCCTTTTTCTCTTAAGATTGATACCTATTATGTTAATAATGTTATTAATACCAGCAAAACTTGGCTTGTAAATAATAAGTTTGAAATGAAAGGTGATACTTTATTTCATCAATGGAACATGCTCGGGAGTTTTAGTATCAAAATGTTTGAAACCACTCAGGAAGGATGCAAAGGGGATACCAATTCAATTGTTGTATTAGTAACTGATATCAATGGTTTGGCATCAAACCGTCCTACTCATTTTTCTATTTCCCCAAATCCAAGTGAAGGCTATGTGCAGCTTCAATTTGATTGCCTTCTGCCGGAGAAAATAATTATTACAGATTTAAACGGCCGCATCATTGATGGAATTGAAATTAATTTTCTAAATAATACCCTTGATCTTAGTCATTTACCCAAAGGATTCTACTTATTAAATCCTATTTCAGAAAATTTAAAATATGCCACTATTAAACTTCTGTTAAATTAATTGAAACATACAAAACACTTTTAAATTTAGCATTTTATTATATTTTTGCTCTACATCATATTAAAACAAATAAAATGAAAAAAACAATTTTAGCACTTGTAATGTTCCTGTCTTTCGCTCCAGTTTTTGCGCAAGAATCTAGCGACGACATCAAAATTATTCAATCAATTTACGGCAAAGAAAAGAGGGA
>CAMCJW010000143.1 GCA_945875195.1 Chitinophaga pinensis
ACTTACGTGGTTTAAAAAAGGAAATAGAAATTTATAGAGAAGAGAATGTGCCGCTTATGGCAAAAATTGCTGCCGAATCTCAAAAGTACGGAACCATATTAGGTGGCATGAGTGTGGAAATGGAAGGCAAAGAATTAACCTTACAGCAAGCTTCTAATTACCTTAAAAATCCAGATAGGAATTTGCGTGAGGAGGCCTTCAGAAAAATCAATGAAAAGCGCGCTGCTCATACAGAAGAATTGGATGCATTGTTTGATGAACTTATTACTTTACGTCACCAGGTTGCAATAAATGCAGGCTTTGATAATTTTAGAGATTACATGTTTGCTGCAATGGGCCGTTTTGATTATACCCCACAAGATTGTTATAATTTTCATGAGGCTATTCAATTGCAAGTTTTGCCATTGGTAAAAGCCATCAACGAAAAGCGTAAGGCTAGTTTAGGCTATGAGTTACGACCTTGGGATATGGAGGTAGATGTTGACAATAAGCCTGCATTAGAGCCTTTTACCAGTGGTGCTGATTTATTGGAAAAAACCATTAAATGCTTTGCCAAAGTTGATGATTATTTTGCTTATTGTATCAAAACCATGGACGACATGAATAGGCTTGATTTGGAGAGCCGCAAAGGGAAATCGCCTGGTGGCTATAATTACCCAATGGCCGAAACCAGCGTGCCTTTTATATTCATGAATGCGGCTAGTAGCACCAGAGATGTAGAAACCATGGTTCATGAAGGCGGACATGCAGTGCATTCATTCCTGAGCAAGGATTTGGAATTGTCGGCCTTCAAAAATTGCCCGAGCGAGGTAGCTGAATTAGCCAGTATGAGTATGGAGTTAATTAGCTATGAAGGTCAGGATGAGTTTTACCCAAACAAAGAAGATTTTAATAGAGCCAAAGAAGAGCATTTAGAAGGGATTATTAAAATACTTCCTTGGATTGCTACGATAGATAAATTTCAACATTGGATTTATAGCAACCCAACACATACTCGTGAGGAGCGCAAAGCATACTGGGTACAATTGAGTAAGGAGTTTGGAACTGGCATGGTTAATTGGGAAGGCTTAGAACAATACCAAGCCTATACTTGGCAAAAACAATTGCATTTGTTTGAAGTGCCGTTTTATTACATAGAATATGGCATGGCTCAACTAGGTGCCTTATCTGTTTGGAGAAATTATTTAAGCAATAAACCTGCCGCAGTTGAAGCATACAAAAAAGCTTTGAGCCTTGGTTATACCAAGACCATTGGAGAAATATATGAAACCGCTGGCATTAAATTTGATTTCTCTGAAGCCTATATCAAAAGCCTCATGGAATTTGTAAACACCGAATTAAAAAATAAGGAATGAAGATATTTTGTATAGGAAGAAACTACAGTGAGCATGCGAAAGAGCTTGGAAATGCAGTGCCTGAAAACCCTGTGGTATTCTCCAAACCTGATACTGCCTTGCTTAAAAATGGCGAAGATTTTTATTTGCCAAGTTTCAGCAACGATGTGCACCACGAAATTGAATTGGTGATCCGCATCAATAAAGTTGGAAAGAACATTCAAGAGAAATTTGCCCGTAACTATTTTTCGGAAGTAGGCATAGGAGTAGATTTTACTGCCCGCGATTTGCAAGCACAACTAAAAACAAAAGGCCTTCCTTGGGAACTTGCCAAAGGGTTTGATGGCTCGGCACCTATTGGCGAATTTTTACCAATAGCTGATTTAGATTTAAGTAATATCAATTTTGGCTTAAAGAAAAATGGCGCTTGGGTTCAACAAGGAAATACCAAGGATATGATATTTTCATTCGATAAAATCATTAGCTTTATTTCGCAATACTTTACACTCAAGGTAGGTGATTTAATTTATACTGGAACGCCTGCAGGCGTTGGTCCAGTTGCTATTGGCGATAAATTAGAAGGCTTCATGGAAGAAAAATCCATGCTAAATTTTGAGGTAAAATAATCTTTGGGTCAAGCAAAAACATATGGTTTAGGTTTCTTAAAAAAGGCTTTTTTTTTATATGCTTTTGTATGTTACACAAGCTTGCTTTTTGCTCAAAAGTATCCTCAAGATTATTTTAGGTATCCATTAGATTCATTACCAAATTTGGTTTCACCTTTTGGTGGACTGCGAGATAACCATTTTCATAGCGGCATAGATTTGCGCACCAATGGCAGAGAAGGTTTGCCTGTTTATGCCGCTGCCGATGGGTATATTTCAAGAATTAAGATTCAAAAAAGTGGTTACGGTAAGGCTTTGTATATAGAACATCCAAATGGCTATTCTACCGTTTATGGTCACCTGCAACAATATCATGGTGCTATAGCCGAATGGATTCACAGGTACCAATACATCAACAAAACTTTTGAGTTTGATAAAATTTTTATGAAACCTTTTCTAAAAGTGAAAAAAGGCGACACCATTGGCTGGAGTGGCAATAGTGGCGGTAGCACTGGGCCACATTTGCATTATGAAATCAGGGATACCAAAACAGAAAAAATCATGAACCCAGCCTTGTTTGGACTCATTCCTTATGATACACTTGATCCAATCATCAATAAAATTCATGTTTATAAATTTGTAGCAGAAGGTGAATTATTGAAGAAACAGCTTACTGTGAACAAGCGAAATTTTACCCTCATAGATTCAATTTGGTTGTATAAAGATACCCTCGAGCTAGATCCTGAAATTTATGGATTTGGGTTAGAGGCTTACGATTTTATTCACAATGCCAAAGATGAAAAAGGAATCTATGAAATAAGTTTGTTGCTTAATCAGCAAACTAAATTTACACATACCCTCAATCAGTTTGCCTTCGATGAAAGTAAATACATCAACGCACACATAGATTTTCCTTATTATAAAATTGAAAAGTTGCGGATTCAAAAATGTTTTATTGATGATGGCAATGCATTTAGCACCTACAAAACCGATGCAGACAAAGGAAGATTAAATTTAGCGCTTAAAAAGAACAATACTGGAAATATAGTTTTTGCGGTTAAAGATTTTAATGGCAATGCTTTCTATATACAACTGTGTTATAAAATTGGTGAAAGTAATTTGGATCAAGCAAGAGTTGATTATGAAAAAAGCATTGCAGGCAAAAGGATGCTCATACCTGGAAAGGCAAAAGTAGTTGAAGCCAATGGCTTGCTCATTACTATGGACCCAAAATCTATTTATGATACCGTATTTTATGAATTGGAAACGCTTTTCGGTGATAAAAATTCGTTTTCACGTGAGTATGTTTTCCATACACCCAATGTGCCAATTCATGCTACATTTGATATTGCCATTGAGCCAACTTTTGTGCCAGCGGGTTTAGAGAAAAAATTAGTCTTGGCTTATTCAAATGGAAAATCAGATAGGTTCAGAAGCGCTGGTGGTTCTTTTGAAAATGGCGTGGTAAAAGGCAAGGGCGCTAATTTTGGTAATTACTGTATCATGCTTGATACCGTGGCGCCAACCGTAAAATGGATGCGCTATAAAAATGAAGATAATCCTTATGATACCCTCCGTTGGGATTTTGAAATAAAAGATAATTTTACGGGTATTTCTAGTTACGCCGCTTATTTAAATGACCATTGGATCTTGGTTGATTACGATCTCAAAAACCAACAGCTCACCTATAAATTTGATGAAATGTATTACCTCGTTAGGCAAAGTATCGTTTTGAACCAAATGGATAGTAGCCTACCTGTTTATGCAGATTTAAAGATACTTTTGGAAGACGCCAAAGGCAACAAGCAAGAAAAGCATTTTAATTTATTGCTCAAGTAAAACCTTCGCAACCTATTTTGGTTTAATTAATAAAACAACATTATGGCAACCACACTCAAAGTTGGAGACAAAGCTCCAGTATTCAAGGCAAAAAACGAAAATGGTAAAACCCTTTCGCTTACAGATTACAAGGGAAAAAAATTAGTCTTGTACTTTTATCCCAAAGATGATACTCCTGGTTGTACCGCAGAAGCTTGCGATTTAAGAGACAATTACCAAACCTTTTTGGCTCAAGGTTTTGAGGTGCTAGGAGTAAGTCCAGATAACCAAGCCAAGCACCAAAAGTTCATTGCCAAACACGAATTACCTTTTTCTCTTTTAGCAGATGAAGACAACGCCGTTGCAACAGCTTACGGTACTTGGGGTCAAAAAAGCATGTATGGCAAAACCTATATGGGTATTATCCGCACCACCTTTGTAATAGATGAAAATGGTAAAATCGAAAACATCATCGAAAAGGTAGATACCAAAAACCACAGCGCCCAGATTATTTAGTTGCTGGCTGCAAGCCTCTCTGGCAATAATCGTTCACTGAGCTCGTCGAAGTAGAGTCACTGAGCTTGTCGAAGTACAGTCACTGAGCTCGTCGAATAACGGTCACTTAGCTTGTCGAAGTACAGTCACTGAGCTCGTCGAATAACGGTCACTGAGCTTGTCGAAGTGTCATCCGAGTGCCTACAAATTTCCCCCAAAAGTATAATTTGCATCTTTATTGAACTAGGCTTCGACAAGCTCAGCCACCGGTCATATTTCAAAATAAATTTTGGTGATAAAAGTTAGGCAAAGCCTCCAATCCCTTGCCTTAAAGAAAACGAGATTCATCGCGACTCTTTTGAGTACCCGCACAGCCACCTGCTGGAGGCTAGAAGCCAGTTGCCAGAAGCCAGTTGCCAGAAGCCAGTTGCCAGAAGCCAGCAGCTAATTCCCCTAAAAATGCCTCTCAACTGCCTCAGCAATCTTCTGTGCAGGCAAATCTTCCATGCAGGATGTTCCGTCTACACAGCTACCGCGGTAAAAGCATTTGCAAGTTTTGTCTGGCATCACAATCTCTCCTTTTCCAAATAAATCAAATTCATTTGGGTTGAAAATATTGTTCATCAGGATGATTTTTTTGCCTAAGGCCAATGTTATGTGCATTCCCATGGTTACTTGGGTAATGATTAAATGACATTGCTCTACCAAATTGATAAATTCGAAAAGGCTGTAATACCCCAAATACAAAGCTCCCGAACGTTTTTGGATTTCCTTGTTTCTAACGTCCTCGGCTTCTCCACCCAATAAAAGTATCTCAGCATCTGGATTTTGTTTTTGCAAAATGCCAACTAATTCAACCCATTTATCAATGCTCCACAAGCGAGTGGTCCATCGTCCGCCACAGCCTGTATTCATGCCTATTATTTTCTTGCCTTTTGGCAAATTCCAAGTATAACCTTTGTCTTGGTGTTTATCCATTAAATAGGGTTCACCTTGATGCTGGTAGCCACAAATTTCAAAGATTTCTTGTAAGTAACTTTTAGTGTTGGCCTGACTCACATCATCGAACATGCCGGTAAAAAATTTGTGTTCAGCCAGTGAATTGATGGGTTGAATTTCGTTGTCTTTTAAAACAAAGCCGAACTTTTCTTTGGCATCAATTACTTTAAGTAATGCACCTGCTTCTTTTTCTTTATCCAAATTAATAGCAATATCCCAACTGCTATTTTGGGCATACATCAATGAGTTGTGATCCCATTTCAATATTTCATCAATCTGTGAGGAAGGTAAAATATCTGGTGTCCAGGTAAGCCAAGTAATTTTGCAATTTGGGTAGAGCTGTTTAAACTTCACCACCAGTGGTGTGGTTCTAATAACATCTCCAATGGCACCTAGCTTTATGATTAATATGCGTTTAGAAACGGGTGTATAGGCAACACAATCTGCACAATGGTAACCATGTTGTTTGTGTGGCTTGCAAGGAATATGTCCTTTAAAATGTAAACAGTCTGCTTTGTAAATCATAATATTTGAACCAAGTAAGTTGGCAATTGTTCCAATTTATTTTTGGCAAACCTAAGGTTTATGACCTAAAAAGACAATTCTACTTCAAATTATTGCCGTTTATCGATTTTCTGTGTACATTTTGTCAGTGACACTTATCTTTGGTTTGTAATTTGTATCTTGCAATATCTATTAAAAAATATAGTAAAATGAAAAGAAGCACCATCATCCTTTTAGCCATTGGCGGCCTACTGTTATTATTGGTATTTAACGGTTGTGGCAGTTACAACAACATGGTAAACAAACAAGAAACCGTAGGCTCTGGTTGGGCTCAGGTTGAAAATGTATACCAACGCCGTTCCGATTTGATTCCCAATTTGGTAAGCACCGTAAAAGGAGTTGCCAATTTTGAAAAAGAAACTCTCACAGATGTTATCAATGCAAGAGCAAGTGCCACACAAATTAAAGTGGATGCAAGCACGCTATCTCCAGAGCAAATATCAAAGTTTCAAGCTTCACAGGGTCAGTTAAGTCAGGCATTGGGTCGCTTAATGGTAGTTTCTGAGCAATATCCTCAATTAAGGGCCACCGAAAACTTTAAAGAATTACAGTCGCAATTAGAAGGTACTGAAAACAGAATTGCAGTGGAGCGTGGTAGATTCAATGAGGTTGTAAAAGATTACAATTCTTATATCCGTAAGTTCCCCCAAGTGTTGTATGCAGGCATTTTTGGATTCGATAAAAAAGGATACTTTGAAGCCGAAGCTGGCGCAGATAAGGCTCCGAAAGTAGATTTCGAGAAATAATTTTTAAATGGAAAGCTGTCGTTTGGCAGCTTTCCTTATTTTACCTATGGCCAATAAATTTTTTTCTAAAGAGGAAGAAGCACGCGTTGTTTCAGCTATTCAAGCTGCTGAATTGGCCACTTCTGGCGAGATTAGGGTTCATGTTGAACCTAGCACAAAGATGGATCCTATGGAGCGTGCCAAAGAAGTATTTTTTAATTTAGGAATGCATGAAACCGAATTGAAAAATGGGGTATTGATATACTTAGCAATAAAGGATAGGAAAATGGCCATCATTGGAGATGCTGGCATACATGCACAGGTTGGTGATAATTTTTGGCAGGCAGAAAAGGACCTCATGAAAGAATATTTTTCAAAAGGGGATTACGCCACAGGCCTTTCGCTTGCTATTGAACATGTTGGTATAAAATTAAAGACATTTTTTCCATTTCAAGTAAATGATACAAACGAATTAAGCAATGAAATTTCTTTTGGAGCAGAAACCCATGAATAGAATAGCCGGAATACTCCTTTTACTTTGCTTATCGTTTGCCACATTTGCAAAGGATTTTCCTGCAAAGCCCAATCCACCGCGGTTGGTCAATGATTTTGTAGGTGTGCTCAATGAGCAAGAAAAAGCTACGCTTGAATCAAAATTATTGGCCTATAGCGATAGCACCTCTACTCAAATTGCTATTGTTATTGAGAACTCCTTAGAAGGCGAAGATGATTTTGACTACAGCCAGCGATTAGCAGAAAATTGGCAAATTGGCACCAAAGGAAAAAACAATGGTTTGCTCATATATATTGCTATTGGTGATCGCAAGATTAGGATTCAAAATGGCTACGGCATGGAGGCTACCATCACTGATGCGCTATCGA
>CAMCJW010000144.1 GCA_945875195.1 Chitinophaga pinensis
TCAATGTTGTCCGATAAAAATTT
This sequence comes from Chitinophaga pinensis, assembly GCA_945875195.1. Taxonomy (GTDB): domain Bacteria; phylum Bacteroidota; class Bacteroidia; order UKL13-3; family UKL13-3; genus B1. The sequence continues at coordinate 24 of CAMCJW010000144.1, forward strand.
AAAAGAAGGAAACAATTAAGTTCCCTTCTTTATTGTAGTTTTGATTTCGCTAAAAATTAAAATGCTACATGGACAAAACTAAACATTTTTTCGGAAATTCCGTTTTCGGACAGCTGATATCTTTAATTGATTCTAACATTATTTCTGATTCTGTAAAAACATGCAATTCTGATCGGTATGTAAAGAAGTTCACAACTAAGGATCACCTCATTAGTATGCTATTTTGTTCATTTGCAAAATGTACATCATTGCGAGAAGTATCCGGGGCAATGCTAGGATTGTCAGGCAAAACAAAACATTTTCAACTTAACCATATACCCAAAAAAAGTACTTTGGGAGATGCAAACCAAAGGCGCGATGCAGAGGTGTTTGGAAAAATCTATCAAAAACTGCTTGTAAAATACAATCACGTTTTCTCGGACAGCCGAGTAAAGGATGTTATAAACAAGCAAATTGAGATATTTGATAGTACTACCATAAGCCTCTTTAAGGATATCTTAAAATGCGTTGGACGCCATGCTGATAATGGGAAAAAGAAAGGCGGTATTAAAGTTCATACAGTTATTAATGTTGATGAAGGTGTTCCGAAATTAGTATGGTTCACAGAAGCAGCTAAACACGACCACATATTGCTACATAAATTAAAAATGAATGCCAATACTATTTATGTATTTGATAAAGGATACAATGATTATAAGGCTTTCAAGCTATTTAGTGAAAATAAAACTGGCTTTGTAACACGTATAAAAGATAATGCCGTATATGAATCAATTAAGGAGAACAAGATAGAATACCATGTTCATTCTGGTGTCCTACAAGATGAAATAATAGAGATAACAGTTAAGGAAACTTCACCTGATTTAAAACTTGTAGAAACCAAATTAAAGCTACGTAAGATTCGATTTTATGATCGAGTTTTAAAACGTGAATTTGAGTTCTTAACCAACTTGTTTGAAATGAGACCAGATTTGGTGGCTGCTATTTACAAACTGCGCTGGCAGATTGAATTATTGTTTAAGCAATTGAAGCAAAACTTCCCATTGAAATATTTTTTAGGCGACAATGAAAACGCTATAAAAATACAGATATACTGCGCTCTTATAGCTAATTTATTAATGACCATAATCCAAAAAACTTTGAAAAAATCATGGGCATTTTCAAACCTAGTAAGCTTTTGCAAAATTCACCTATTCAACTATATTCATTTGCTACTATTCTTAGAAAACCCAGATAAGGATTGGCAAAAACAGGAACCCAATGATTGGCAATATGGTTTGTTCTAGGGGGCTTACTTTTAAAATTTCGAAAAATTAATTTGAAACTAATTGATTATCAAGCTACTTTTGAATAGTTAAACTCTTTTATTACTTTTATCGGACAACAGTGTTTAAAAATACAAAATAAGTCTATAATTGTCACTTTTCCATCATTTTACTTTTGTTCATTAAAACTTAACATTCATTCAAACCATAATATGCCTTTGCTCCAAAAACCTTGCAGGATTTGATGGGGGAGGTCCTGAGGTTCCGAGTCTTGGGTCAACATACCTTGGGTCAACCCAAGTGTCTGGCACATTATCGCCAGTAGCGTATGCTCTGCCTGTAACCGGGTTTATGATGGAGGCGTTTTTATTGTTGAATAAATTGGTGATTTGTAGGTTCAAGCCGATTGTATTGCTCTTTATCTTCCACCATTTGCTGATGGTAAAATCTGCCCAAAACCATGAAGTGCCAATCTTGCTCCAACGTGCATTTGGATCTGTATTTTCAATATAAATTGGCCTGCCAGTATTGGGGTCATTATTAGAGAAAACATAAGGGGTGTATCTCACTCCAGAGCGCCAAACGGTTTCAAAATAAAAGCTCATATTGTTTAGCCATGGTCGCCCAAACAAGCCACCTTTTTTGTCTATTTTAAAAATATGATTGGTTTTAAAATCAAATGGAACGTCCCATGGGAGGTAGTATTCTTTGGTGTCTTCTACTGCACCGGTTGCCAGAATAGATTTTAAGGCTTCATTGGCAGAGGCAGATTGGCCAGTGCTAACCATGTAGGTAAAAGAGGCCTGACCTTGATACCAATTTTTGATACGTTTGATGTAATTCAATTCAATACCACGCGTGCGTGCATAATCTGAATTGATGCGCATGGTTCTTGAAACTTCTCTACCAGTAACGTCTTTGATGATGACCGAGGTGGTGGTAACAAAATCGTATTTGTCTTTGAAGTAAGCGGCAAAACTCAAGGCATCATTGCTGGTTATTTGAAACTTAAGTCCTAGTTCATAGCTAATATCTACCTCCGGGTTTAGGTTAGGATTACCAACCCTCGATAAAGTAGATCTGTCTTGGTAATATGGGTTCAAACCGGGATAAATAAAACTTGGATGTGGCAATATGGTTGTGTGGCCATAATTGAAATACAACATCTTATTTTCTGCTATAGGAAAAGTAGCATTGATCTTTGGCAAAAACCTAAATTTATAGCGCAGGTTGCCTAATTTCACGGTATTTTTTAAATAATCTTGTCTTACTTCTTCTAATATGGGCGTAGATGGATTGGCAACGGCATCATCAATGTATTTACCTGGAGCCCAATACTCAAACCTGCCGCCAATACTAGCAACTAAGCCTTTGTATTTAATTTGATCGGTCACAAAAAAACCACCGCGGCGGGGGCTAACTTGCCAAATATCGCTTTGCTGACCCAACCTAAATGTTTGAGAATAGGTACCATCTGCTAATTGAATAGGTGCGCCAATCCATGGACGAACAATGTCTATCCAAAGCATTTCTTGGAACTTTAATTCAAAGCCAAAGGTGAGTTTGTTTAGGGAGTTCTTGCTAAAATAATTACCAGTTGCCTTTGCTACATATTCCTCCAAATAATGGTGATGCCATAAACTCGCAATACCATTGTTATTGATAAAACCAGAAGGTGGATTCATAAACACCACGCTATCCATTGCCGTTTTTGGAAATACGCCAACAGGAAATTCATTGATAGAAGCCGCATCAAAAATTTGATCCACATTTTTTGGTCGCCATTCTCTGCCATTGGCATCTGCTCTTAGTTGAACCAATAACCTTGATGCGGTTGCATTGTAACTTAAGCGCCTGTTAATGGAATGCTTAAAATTAACCATTTGCAAATAAGATTCATGCGTAAATGAATTGGCATTGTCCATTTGCTGACTAAAATTGTATTGAAAGCCCGGTTGGAATGGTGCATCGTTCCCAAAAATTCGCAACATGTTTACGTCCTGGTTAACGGTAATGCTTCTGAGCACCGTAGCAGTAAGTATTTTGCCCTTTTTAAAATCGTAACTTAATTTAAAGGTACCACTCCACCTGTTGTCTTGGTAGGGTGTCCAGTTAGGCGATTTAAAATTGTGTTCCTCCAAAAGTGAAGAGCTAATTTGGTTGGCTGGGTTGCGGTAAAACTCATCGGTAAATGAGGCCCTAGCAGATATATTTAATTTAAGTCTGCTACCTAATTTTTCTTTAAATAGGGGAGTACCCATATTTAATTCAATCAGCTGGCTATTCCAATTGCTGATCCAATCTTTGTTGAACCCAAAATTATCTCGCTTGTAATTGATACCTAAATCGAATTTATTGCCAGCAGTTTTGGTTCTAGCACTTACCACTCCAGCAGTTGCATCACCAATTTCGGCTCCAATTCCGCCAGTGGTAATTTCAATTTCACCAATGGCATTGGCACCTATATCTAATCCAAAACCAGTTCCAGCCATTGGATCAGTAACAGAAACACCATCAATATAAGTTCCAGTTTCGTAGGTTCGACTACCTCTAATACTTACTCCTGCAGGCGATTGAATAACTCCGGGTTGTGTATTGATGATTTTTTGTAATTGCCTTGCTGGCGCTAATTCAATGTTCTCTTGTGAAATGGAATTAACACTCTGACCTTTTTCAATGTCAATCAGAGGTTTTTTGCCCAAAACCACCACCTCATCAATATTTGCAGAAGCTTCTTGCATTTGAAAGGTATTTAATACAAGGGTTTCACCTGCCTTGAGCCTGATGCCAGTTTGAATAATTTTTTTGTAACCTATATAAGTTACTTCCAAGGTGTATTCGCCAGGCTTGATTCCTTTTAATATAAACATTCCGGAGGCATCAGTGGCTGTGCCAAAAGAAGTACCTTTAAGCAAAATAGTCACACCAATTAGCTCACTTTGATCTTTTTTGTCTTTAACTGTTCCCTTTAAGGTTGCAGTATTTTGAGCAAATATCCCAAATGAGATGAAAAGTAAGATCAGTAAAATGTAATTTTTGTTCATAGTAACAATGCAAATTGAAGCAGCATTTACGGCTCCAATTCGATGGCTAAAATACATCAAATGAATTCAATTAAACAAAATTTAGCAATGAAATAACATTGACTACAAATTGTAAAATTTCATATTATAGTCATAAAATTCTTTGCGTTTTACTCAATATGCTAATAATCAGTTTTTTATATATTAAAATAGATTAAAAATACATTCTTCAAATTTATTGAGAATCAGATATGTATCAAATTCCTAAATTGCAGTTTAAAATTATTACTATTTATGAAAAGAATTTGTTTACTAATTGCCATTTTTCTGGGTGTTTTTCATTCGTATGGGCAGCAAATGCTCACCGATAATTTTGAATATACTTCTGGAACAGCATTAACAGCTAATACTTGGACCTTAAATGGTTTTCCGCCAACAAATCCTATCAATGTTACTTCCACCGGACTTACATTTTCTGGATATGTGAATTCGGGTTTAGGAAACGCTGCCTACTTAATGAGTACTGGTAGTGATGTTTATAAATCAGGAACAAATACAATCAATAGTGGTTCAGTATATGCAGCCTTTATGTATAAGGTTGACACAGTAGGTACAGGAGATTATTTTTTCGGTTTTTTCAATACGTTGAATACAACTGTTTACCTAGGAAAAGTATATCTTAGAGCTGCTGGTACAGGTTTTTATCGTATCGGACTTTCTAAAACTACTGAGGGGCCGCTTTATTCGGCAGATTCATTTCCTGTAGGAACAACTTCTATGATTGTTCTAAAATATACTTTTGCAGCTGGAACCAATAACGATACAGCTACTTTATATAACATCACAGGTAGTTTCCCTACAAATGAACCAAGTACACCAACAATTATAACCAATGGAAATGGTGCGCCAGATGCCACAAACATTGGAAGAATTGGTTTACGCCAAGGAGCAGTTTTACAAGGTTCTTCTTTAGTACTTGATGGAATTAGAATGGGGCAAAAATGGGTTGATTTAAATGCACCTACTACTTTTAACCCAGGCCCTTTGCCTTTTATATTTGTAAACAATATAACGGCAAACTCAGCTCGAATTAATTGGAACAGGCCAGCTATTTATAATACCAATTACCACAAAACATTGATATTTTTGAAAAAGGGAAGTGCAATTTCTCCCGGAGTACCTACCAAGGGCTTGAATTATTACAATGCTGATAGCAATTTTGCAGGTTCAGGTACGCCATATGAATTTGATACTGCTGTTTGCGTTTATAAAGGGGATACAACCTTTGTTAATGTTGTTGGTTTAGCTCCCTCAACAAGGTATATAGCTTTAGGGTATGCCGTTTCTATTGGAGATTCAATTTATGCAACAGGTACTATTTCAACTTCCTTCCTAACTCCTACCACCGCTCCAGGCAATATGTTTGGAGCAAGCTTTACTGCTACTTCCAAGAATTCGGCTCGTATTAACTGGAACAAAGGGGGTAATTATAACAATACAAACCATACTACTTTAGTTTTTGTACGTGAGTTAAACGCTGTAGTCACAGGACCAAATACCAGAGACCCAAATTTTATAATAGCAGACACTAATTTTCTAAGCACTACTAGTTCCAAATATCAAAATGACGCATTGGCTAAATGTGTGTACAATGGTGATTTAAATACCGTAGAAATTTCTGGATTAAAAGCAGGCACGCGCTATTATGTAATGATTATTGGTGTAAATGTTTTTGATTCAGCTTATGCCACAACACCAACTACGACAAATGGTATTACACCAACTGGCGGCCCTACTGCCATCAATACTTTTAGGTTTACGGGTAGGTTAGAAAATAATTCTACTGTTTCTTGGAACAAACCAGTTGGCTACATAGACTCCTTGTATACCATCTTAATATTCATGAGAAAGGACACTACCAATTTATCATTTCCAGCAGCATCTGCAATGGCTACTTCTTATGTGGCAGATTCCAACCTTTTGGGTAGTGGTACGCCATTTGAACATGACCCATTGGCAAAATGTATTTATAATGGTGATGGAAACGCTGTTGGCGTGCCAAACTTAATCATCAATACACGTTATTATTTAATTGGGTATGCAGTAAAAACAGATTCAAATTTGTATTCATTGCCCAATATCATCAATAACAGAACCATGGTTGATTCTGTCACAAATATTATTGGCGTTGGAACCTCTGCCACCTCTGCTACCTTAACTTGGACCAGTCCGCCAAACTTTGTAAATGGAACCCACCAATATTTAGTATTTGTGAAAGCAGGCGCACCTATGACAGTTGGAACACCCACCCGTGCAGCAAATAGGTATACAGCAAATGCAAATTTTGGTTCAGGTACCCAGTACCAAAACGATGTAAGTGCTACTTGCGTTTATCGCAATGCCTTCAATAGCGTTACTGTAAATAATTTAGTTTATGGCGTTACTTATTATGCAACAGTTTTGGTTATCAGGGTTGCAGATTCTGTTTATACCAGAGCAAATACAGGATCCATGAAGTCTTTGGATTTGCCTCCTGCTGCTAAAATTGGTCCTTTGGTAAAAACAAATATGACTACTGGAGTTGTTGACTCTGCTGGTAAGCGCGCAACCATTAGAGGGATTGTTTATACGCCTAATTTTAGAACTGGTGCTGGTTTCTTATTTGTTGTGAGAGATGAAACAGGTGGTATTTCAGTTTCTAGTACCAACAAAACATTTGGTTATACACCAAAAGAGGGAGATAGCATTGAAGCAACTGGTACTGTTACTCAAGCAAATGGTTTGGCTACTTTATCAACCTTAGATACTGTATTTTTATTTTACGGAGGTTATAATATTGCCAAACCTAAAGTTTATACCAAACCAGATGAAAACTCAGAAAACGATTTAGTTATTTACAATAGATTGGTATTGCCAGTTAAAATAGCCAATTGGCCAACAACTGGAACTGTTATCGCTTTGAATACTTATACCGGAGATA
>CAMCJW010000145.1 GCA_945875195.1 Chitinophaga pinensis
TATCTCGTGGAATTGATGTAGATGGGATTGACCTTGTGGTAAACTTCGACGTGCCACCTGATCCAGAAGATTACGTTCACCGAATTGGCCGTACTGCCAGAGCCGAAACAAAGGGCACTGCAATAACTTTTATCAATGAAAAAGACCAACGCAGGTTTCATGCTATTGAGGGCCTAATTGAGCGCGAAATTCCCAAAACACCACTTCCTGCTTCATTAGGAGTTGCGCCAATATACTCCCCTCGCACTTCCAAACCAGAACACAAACGAACCTTCAAAAGCAAAAGGAAATAGCTTTTTATGGCATGTTTCGCCCTGGTGGATGATTTTAAACTCTGAATTCTGAATTCAAAATTCTGAATTAAAAGACCTTCAATTTTATTTCTATCTCTTGTCTGCTTGCGCAGCCAATTCAGAATTCAGAATTTGTCCTATCTTTGAATAGACATTACGCATTATGATTGAATCTAAAAGCATGCTCGGTTTAAACGATCAAGAGGTAATTTTATCAAGGCAGAAAAACGGTTCAAACAAATTAACTGTTGAAGATAAAAATCACTTCTTTAAAGCAATTTTAGCAGTTGTATTAGAGCCACTCTTTTTGATCCTAGTAGGTGTGGCAATTATCTATTTTGTTTTGGGTCAGAACAAAGAAGCCTTCCTCATGGTTGGAGCCCTTATTATAGTATCTGGCATTTCAATATTTCAAGAGCAAAAAAGTAGGACAGCAGTTGCGGCACTTAAGAAATTAAGTAACCCCAAGGCAAGAGTGATTCGCAATGGATTGGAGCAAGAGATTATATCCGATGAATTGGTTATTGGTGATTTGCTCAAAGTGGCCGACGGCAGCCTGATACCGGCCGATGCAGAGATAATTTTATTGAACGACTTTTCTGTAAACGAAAGTATTTTAACTGGAGAGTCGTTGCCAATTTTAAAAAGTTTAGCAACAGAGAATAATAAAATATTTCAAGGCACCTTGGTTTTAACAGGCTCTTGTGTGGCAAGGGTTATTGCAGTTGGAAATAACACCACTTTAGGTAAAATAGGAAAAGCAATTGGAGAGGTGGTAGTTGAAAAAACGCCCCTTCAAATTCAGATTCATACTTTTGTAAAGTACATGATATTCGTAGGTGCCATTGCCTTTGTATTTGTGTTTGGAATCAACTATTTCCTTTCTCGAGATATTTTAAATGCCTTGTTGCATGCACTTACCTTAGCCATGTCTATTATACCTGAAGAAATTCCAGTTGCACTGAGTACATTTATGGCTTTGGGTGCTTACAGGATGTATCAAAATAAGGTAATAGTGCGCAATGCAAATACCGTTGAAACCCTTGGTGCAGCTACTGTTATTTGTGTTGATAAAACAGGAACACTCACAGAAAATAGAATGGAGTTAGCTGCCATTTATGAATTTGATTCAAATAAACTATTTGATTATACCAAAGAAAAGGCTTCCTATAATGAGGTAATTAATTATGCATTGTGGTCGTCGGAAACCGATCCATTTGATAACATGGAAAAGTCAATCCATGATTTATATGCCAGTGTTACGCCACACGATCAAAGAGCCGAATTTGATTTGGTACATGAATATCCTTTGGCCGGCAATCCTCCTATCATGACCCATGTTTTTCAAAACAAAGCTGGTGAGAAAATAATTGCAGTAAAAGGAAGTGTAGAAGGGGTAATTAGGCAAAGTAATTTGGCTGTTGAAGAGCTGGTGAAAATTCATGATCAGGTGAATTTACTGACTCAAAAAGGGTATAGAATTTTAGGCGTAGGATGTGTTGAAAATAACGCCATGGCCTTGCCCAATACGCAAGAAGAATTTAAGTTTAAGTTCATGGGTTTATTAGCATTTTATGATCCTCCTCGTAAAAATATTCAAAGTGTTTTGCAGCATTTTTATGATGCAGGAATTCAGGTAAAAATGATTACAGGAGACCATACTCAAACTGCTGTTTCCATAGCCAATCAAGTACAATTAAAATTGGAAGGTGCTGTTTTAAATGGAGCAGAAGTAATGGTAATGGATCAAACGGAATTGGCTCAAAAAGTTAAAACAACTAACTTATTTGCACGCATGTTTCCTGAGGCCAAATTAAAAATAATTGAGGCTTTAAAATCCAACGGAGAAATTGTGGCCATGACTGGCGATGGCGTGAATGATGGTCCGGCTTTAAAAGCAGCGCATATTGGTATTGCTATGGGTTTAAGGGGGAGTGAGGTTGCTAGAAATACCGCCTCATTAATTATTGTAGATGATGATTTGAGTCACATGGTTGAGGCCATTGCATTAGGACGAAGAATTTATGAAAACCTAAAAAAAGCGATTCGTTATATCCTTTCAATTCATATTCCAATTATCCTTATTGTTAGCTTACCATTTTTATTTTTTGATCCAGGATTTGAAATCTTTACGCCTGTGCATGTAATATTTTTAGAACTCATTATGGGGCCAACTTGTTCCATTATTTTTGAGAATGAACCTATTGAAGTTAATGCTATGAAGCAAAAACCACGTAAAAATACATATTCATTTTTTAGTTTTTATGAAATACGAATGAGTATTATACAAGGTCTTTTAATAACAGTTTCTTGCTTTGGAATGGGTATTTATTTTAATTCTTTAAATGCTTCAGACGAGTTGATTCGAACTAGCATTTTTGCTACTCTTGTTTTTAGTAATTTGTTTTTAACCCTCGTTAACCGATCGTTTGAGCAATCTGTGTTAAAAAGTTTTGCCCAAAAAAACCGACTCATTCCACTAATACTAAGCGTATCCTTATTCTTATTGTTTATAAGTATTTATTCGGCACCTATTCAATCTATTTTTGAATTTGAGATTTTAAACTGGCAACAATTCTTATTTTGTTTATTAGCAGCTTTTGTTGGGGTTTTTTGGATTGAGTTACATAAGTTAATTTTTGTAAGAGCTATTTAATTATTATTTTTATAATGATAAGTTTGACGATTTTTTAGGAAAAGTAATTTTTCTGTTGCATTCTAATTTTTTTTTTTTTATAAATTTGATTAATCAAAAAACAAATCAATTTTAAACAATATCTTAATAAATATTCTATGAAAAAATTAGCTTTAAAAACCTGCCTATTACTAATCTTACTTCAAGCATCTATTATTACAAATGCCCAAACCTGGGATTTAGTAGGAAATGCCGCCACAGGTTCAGAAAAATTAGGCACAACGACAGCAATTGATTTAAATGTTTATACCAACAATTTACTTCGTCTTACCCTAAAAAAGGATGGTATTTTAGGCTTGGGTACAAGCTCTCCTAGTGGAATTCAAGAAATTTTTTATTGCCCCAATAACCAAGTATCTCAAAATGGGTTTGTGGTAACAAAGTTTAATTGTGCCTCAAATAACGGGAGCCAAAATGGGGGAGGAACAGAATTACCATATCCTATTGATGGTGGTGGACAAGTGTTAACTGATTTTGTTCCGCCTATTAATTATTACACGGGTAATTATTCTACAGTAAGTACCCCATTATTTGGTACCAATGCTCCTTTGCTTTGGGCTAGAAACGAGGAAACTAATATGGGGCCAAGTGGGAATACTTTTAATAGCAAATTCCTTGTGATGCCCGATGGGAAAACAGGTATCAACACAGCCAACCCGCGTGCGTCAATAGATATACTTGCACCAAATTTCCAAAACCAAGCAGTAGCTATTTTTGGAGCCATGGCCTTGGGTACAAATAAATCTTTACCAAATGGTTTGAATCAATTTTATACCAAGCAAATTCAAGTGGTACCGAATTTATCTGAAAATGGTTTTAATCGTGTAAGCCAATTAAATGATCAAGGTATATTTTTTAGCGATGGCAAAGGAGCTCTTGGTGCAAACCTCGAAGGTGCTTTGGTACTTGCTCCTTGGTCCAATAACAATTCACCTGTGGTAGGAGGGATGCGCATGGACGCTTTTGGTAATACAGAGTTTCATGGATCGGTTAGAGCCACTAAAATAAATGTAAACGCCCAATGGTGGAGCGACTTTGTATTTGAAAAGAACTATAAACTCTTAAGTCTTCTAGAATTACAAACCTTTATAACAGAACAAAAACACTTACCAAATTTACCAAGTGAAAAAGAGGTTTTGAAGAATGGAATTGATATTGCCGAAATGCAAGCCAAACAACTTCAAAAAATTGAAGAATTGACACTTTACATCCTTAACCTCCAAAAACAAATTGATGCTTTATCAGAAAGAATAAAGGAGAATGGTGATGGGAAATAAAATACAATGGTCTCTTTTTTTTATATGTTTTCTTTTATTCATTTCATGTTGTAAAGATAAAACCTGCATGGATGCAAGCAATCCAGCATGTGAAAATTATAATCCATGTTGGGATAAAGTTGCTGTTTCGGCTGATTTTGAAATGAGTGAAATTTATAATTTTGTGTTGCCAGAACCCTTAGAGCAGTTTAATCCAGATGTTGCATTTAGAAGGTCAAAAATTGGATTTAGACCCACTAATTTTGTTTGGGCAGATACCTCCAATTATACTTTTACTTGGCACTTAGGTAGGGAAATAATTAATGAACCCATCTTTACCCGCGATTTTAGTGATACCAAACTCACAAGTGAAAACAATATTTTAATTTCTTTAGTGGTCCAAAAAAAGAGCTATTCTAACTGTTACGGACCAGGTAATTCTAGAGACTCTACAAGTAAATTTATTAAGTTAGTTGATGGTCCTTGCCAATACCTAACCCATGGCGATTTTAAAGTGCTTTTTGACGGAGAAAAAGATAGTGTAATTATTGGAGTTCGAAATTGGAAAATTATAGGGCCGCCTTCTCAAGGGTTTCCTATCATTGATACCTGTGTCTTTGGTGAAAGTGATATTCAATATATTGGTTTTGATAGAACCAAGAGCAAAATTGATACTTTTTTTTATGCCAATGATATTCAATTTAATTCAAAGATTTATATCCAAGGAGGCGGTTATAGTGGGGAACCATATTCTGGTATATTTGAAGTCAATCCAATTCAAATGACGGTTAAAGGAACCTATTCGATTAATAGCTCGTTGACCAATCAGCCAAGTTTTAGATTTAATGGAAGGAAAATTAATTAACAACAAGATGAAATATTTATTTGCCTTAGGATTACTTTTATTTGTTAAAATACCTTTACAAGCACAGTGTTTGGATTGTCCAAATAAAAAGGGGATTGTAACTAATCCTGCTAACCCAGAAAATTGCGAAATTGAATTGTTATACCCTTTAAACACTAATCAATTTTTAAACAAATTTGATTGGGCTAAACGAGGGGCAAGTATAGGTTTCAATTCAATTAAACTAAACCCTTACGCAGGTTGGCTTATTCCAGATTATTCAAACCCAAGTTTGCCTTTTTTAATTCAATCTCCATATTATCAAGGATATTTAAGGCCACAAAATACTTCTTTAGCTACCATAGAAGATTATGATTTTGCCTGGGAGGATGGTTGGGAATTAATTTGGATTAATACTGGATACCTTCCAAATGGAGATGTTTACCACGATCCATCCCAAAATTCTAACCCGATTATTCAAAGTCCTCTACCGTTAAAAAACTCTCGCGTTCCATATATAATTTTATATAATAGATATACAGGTAAGTTAAGAACAATGTTTAATGTTTTTGCAACATTAGGATTATACAATGACGTAAATCTTAAAATTGAATTTGATGAAACTGGCAATGTTAGCGGTATTTTGAGGCACCAAAATGGTTATGATACTCCTTTAGATCAACCAACAAGAACAAAACTTGTTAATGTAAATTTTGAAAATAACAATAACCCTAATAGTCTTTTTATGGCTGATGTTCAGTTAGGCTATGATGCGTGTGTCTGTAATTATTTTAGTCAAATGAAATTAGGTGTAGAAGGTATTAATAGTTTTAATGTTAATTTGTTTGGAAGAAGTATTGGAGCTCAGGTTCCCTTACAAGATGCTAATGGAAATCCCACTTACACAGATTTTTTAAATATGAATAATATTCAAAATGTTAATAGTGGAAATAGTGGAGCACTGATTTATAGAACCTTAGACGGAATGTTAAATGATTATCAAAATGAATTAAAAAAGTACAATGAAAATTTGGCTGACTATAATTCACTAGGAAATACAGCCCTAAGAAGTTTAATGGGTTTAGCAAAAGAGGGATTAAGTACGAGTTTAGAAGGTTTAGTTCCAGGCTATATTTTAAAAGATTTATCGAGCAATGCAGTACGAGTAATAACTCAAACATTTGATAAAAAAGGATTTGAAAGTGCCAAACAATGGTACCAAAGCAATCCATCAAACCCAAGTTCTCCCTGTTTAAATGCAAGCCTTGCTAGCATGCCCCAAGGTAAGGAGGCCTATGATAGAATGGTAGCCGATTCTAAAAAATATAGCAGCGAGTTAAGTAAAACCTTAAAAGGAGGCCTTGGTTCTATGTCGGATGCTCTTTTTACATCCTTTTACACTGAACCTTCCAAGCCAGTGAAACCAATTATGCCAACTGCAACCTTAACAGAAATGCGCATTACTGGTACAATTGATAAGGTTAATAAAATAGATATTGGGACATTTTATTCTCCTGGTTCGACAAAGCCTTTTACATTAATGGATCCTTCCTCTTACCCAATTTATAATGTTCCTGTTGGTTTATTTGCCTTATTAGAAACACCGCAACTAATTGTTTTTAAGGAACATAAAATAGTTGATACCGAATTAAATAATTTTCAATCTCAACATAGCTTATTTTTAAAACTAAAGTCTCCCTTAAAATATAGGTTTAATCATGCAGTAGATATAGATTTCAAGAAAACACAAGTGCATGCTCAAGTAGAAATTGAATATTATATAAAGGGTGATTTTGATTTGAAAAAATTCAATCTAAAAACCTTTCATTCAATACCAGATGGCGCAGGTGTCAAAAGCACATTTGTATCTGATTGGTATCCTATAGAAATGTTTGGAGAAAAAGCGTTTGGAATTAATCTTAATTCTTTTCCTCTGAATGACTTCACAAAAAGGGAGATTAAAATCAAAAAAGTGGTACTTAAACTAATGGCGGATTTGTATTTTCTAAGTCCTGGTTATGCAGGTAAAGAAAAAAATACTACTCAAGTGTTCTCATATTTATTGTACAAAGATGGAATAGGAGAGGATAAGGTAGATTTTATTGAAACAAAAGGTTCTTATGTTGCAAATAAATCTGATATTTTAAGTTATTCACCTTCTAATTTAACCTTGGAAAATGAGGTTATA
>CAMCJW010000146.1 GCA_945875195.1 Chitinophaga pinensis
CAACGCCTTCCAATGAACAATTTAAATTTAAAAGCTTTACAGATAAAGGTGTAGGTTATGGCATGGAAGCCTATAGCATTGATGGTAATAATATTTTAGAGGTTTATGATACCATTAAAAACCTGAGTGAATCTATTCGCAACAACCCAAGACCAGTGATATTGGAATGCATGACATTTAGGATGCGCGGACATGAAGAAGCTTCTGGAACCAAATATGTACCTCAAGAATTATTTGAAGTTTGGGGCAAAAAAGACCCGGTGAGCAATTATGAAAATTACCTTTTGAATGAAGGAATACTTACGCAAGAAAAAATTGCGAACATCAGAGAAATCATTAAAAAAGAAATTGATGAGGGTATTGAAACGGTAGAGAACGAAGCAGATATTATTCCCAATACTGCATTTGAACTAAACGACATATACATGCCAGCTAGTGTGCCAGATTCAGTTGCAAATCACCATGAACTGCAGCATGTAGTTATTAAGCCAGCAAGTGAGAATAAGAGTAGGAAACGCTATGTAGATGCCATAAGCGACGGACTTAGACAGGCTATGGAAAAACATCCTGAGCTAGTTTTGATGGGACAAGACATTGCAGATTATGGAGGTGTATTTAAAATTACCCAAGGCTTTTTGGAACAATTTGGCAAAGGAAGAGTGCGCAATACACCACTGTGCGAATCGGCTATACTTGGCGCTGGATATGGACTTGCCATCAAAGGCATGAAGGCAATGGTAGAAATGCAATTTGCCGATTTTGTAAGTGTTGGGTTCAACCAAATTGTAAATAACTTGGCAAAGAGTTATTACCGCTGGGGACAAAATGCAGATGTAGTAGTGCGCATGCCAACAGGCGCAGGTGTGGGTGCCGGACCATTCCATTCGCAGAGCAACGAGGCATGGTTCTTCCATGTACCCGGATTAAAAATTGTTTATCCTGCTAGTCCGGCCGATGCCAAAGGATTGCTTATTGCAGCCATTAATGACCCAAATCCGGTTTTGTTTTTTGAACACAAAGTGCTTTATAGAATGGTTGAATTGGAAGAAGAAGTATATGATGATTATTATATGTTAGATCTCCATCAAGCGAGATTGGTTCAGGCAGGAAATGAAGTAAGCATTATTACTTATGGAGCCGGAGTGCACTGGGCTAAAGCTTATGTAAAAGAGCAAGGCATAGATGCCGAAATCATAGATTTACGTTGTTTGTTACCGTGGGATAAAGATGCTGTTGAAGCAAGTGTAAAGAAAACAGGAAAGGCAATTGTGTTGCATGAAGACACCTTAACTGGCGGTATAGGGGCAGAAATTGCAGCCCATATTGCTGAGCATTGTTTTAGCTTTTTAGATGCACCTGTTAAGCGTGTTGGAAGTTTAGATACACCTGTTCCGTTTAACATGGACCTAGAACAAAATTTCTTACCTAAAGAACGTTTCAAATCTGCCTTACAGGAGCTTTTGAGCTTTTAAAGTTTATTTTTTACTACAAAGCAACGTAAGGAACAATTTATGAGTTTTTAAAGGTTATTTTTCACAACAAAAAAACTAAGGAACAATTTTTTTTTATTTTTTTGTTTAAATATATATTCATTTAAAACGACTGAGGAGCTATTAAAAGAAAAAAAACAAATAGTTGCTTTGTAGTAAAAACCTCCCATAAAAAACAAATAGTTGCTTTGATACTTTGTAGTAAAAACCTCCCATAAAAAACAAATAGTTGCTTTGTTACTTTGTAGTAAAAACCATCCTATTTAACGATAAATTTATATAGTGTTTCGTTATAGTTTTGGAAGCCGAAGGTAGCGGGTACTTGGCCGTGGTCTGCGCCCTGTATGCGATGTGCTTCTTTGTACATGCCACCATGATTTTTATAGACTACCTCGCCATGAGTTTTGATACCTAAAAAATTATCTTGGGTACCATGTATCCAACAAAAATCTTGCTTTACTTTCTTTATTTCTTCGGCGTTATCAATCTTTAAATTGGTGGTATAAGAAGCAGGTACATTGAGTCCAGCCCCATCAGCGCTCATTACCGCTGCACTGGCAAAAGGAGCCTCAAGTATTAATTTATGCGGCCTCATGCTGCGCGGGGTTGCGCTTAATTCTGTTGCCGCAGAAGTTCCCATGCTAAAACCATAAATAATTAATCTTTGTTCACTTAAGCCTTTGCTTTTTAACCATTGCATAGCTGCATCGGCATCGTTGTATAATCCTTCTTCGGAAGGAGGACCATCACTTAAACCATAACCTCTGTAATCAATCATTAGCACACCAAAACGATGCTTACCACCAGTATGTGCAATAAGCTTCGCACGTTGCCAATAGAAGTCCATGTGCCATTTATTTCCATGGCAATACAAAATAACAGTATCAGTTGCTATTCGGTTCAAATCGCCAATATACATGCCATAAATTTTATAGGATTTAGTATCGCCATTTCCTTTCGAATCCATTGTAAATTGATACATCATACTATCCTGAATTTTATAAGATGCATCCAACTTAAAATCTTGTTCACCGGTATAATTGTCCCACTTGTATTCGGTAATCTTATCGCTCACATTAAACAAATTACTGTCTAAGCGCAAACAGGAGGTAAGTAGCAACGACAATGAAGTAAAAAGCAATACTTTATGCATTGAAACCTTAGAGGAAATACCAATTAAAAACAAAACTTGGAGCCTTAGCGCCTTGGTGGCAATTTCTATTTGCTTGTTCATTTAAAACCTCCTTATAAATTGAAAGTAAACACCAATAGCACCTTTGTGATTTGGCCCTAAATAATCTACCACATTCGGTTGATTATTTACCCCTGGCGCCACCCATTTTGATTCGATACCATAAGTCCATTTTTTGGGCGAATACTGAAAACCAACTTGGGGACTCATGAACCAATTTTTGGGTTGCACCTCTCCATGAGGGCGTATTCTGCTTAATTCAAACCAATTACATAAACCTAAATAAAGCAATTTGTTTGAACCAAACTCTTTGTGCAAATTCATATCTAATTGGGGCCATAATTTTGCTTTCCACTCCCACCTATCCAATGCAAAATTGATGGCAGGATTCGCACTTAAACCAAGTTTATTTTTGGGGTTATACCAAAGCTCTCTACAAATTCCTATATCGGTTTGAAACACACCAAAACTCAAGGCAGTAAGGTGCAACGAACCAAAGGCAGTAGTTTTATCATTAAGGCCTTTGGCATAAAAGGCACTGGTATAAGGTATAAAAATAGGCAAGCCCCCGAAATTAATTAATGGTCCGCCAATATTTGCACCTATGGCCTGCTCACCTTTGGCAAGTGGCTTTATGATTCTAGATGGAGCGCAAGCAAAGAGCAAGCTTGTAACCAAGAAAAGAAAGAGTGAAGAATGTTTTTTGATCATTGGAAGGTTATTTAAAAGCAAGTTAGCATTAAATTAAAATAAACAAAGTTTGGCTGCATAAAATATCCTTTCAACGACAATATTCCACATTAAATTAAACCCGGAATATATTTGCACCAACAATTAACTTGAAATCAAAAAAATGTATTTAATATTAGGTATAATTTTAATCTTGGCCATAACCATTATAATTATTAAGCAAGCAAAATTTGGCAAAACCCCCAAAGAAAAAAGATTAGAACGAATCATGAAATCTCCAAATTACAAAAATGGGGCATTTCAAAATCAAAGCAATACGCCTCAATTTACAGAAGGATCAAACATAATGAAGGTTATGAAGGAATTTATGTTTGGAAATAACAAGCACAAATCACCAATAGATAATATCCCTTCAAAAAAAATTAACTTATTGAATTTAAATCCTAACGAAGACCTATTGGTTTGGTTTGGACATTCTTCTTATTTCATGCAAATTGATGGCAAAAGTATTTTGGTTGATCCTGTGTTTAGCGGACATGCATCGCCATTTGCATTTTCTATAAAAAGCTTCAAAGGAGCTGATGTATATAGTGCTGCCGACTTTCCAGCATTAGATTATTTATTTATTACCCATGACCATTGGGATCATTTAGACTACCCAACTATCATTGAATTAAAACCAAAAATTAAACATATTGTAACAGGTTTAGGCACAGGCGAACATTTTGAACATTGGAATTTTGATGTAAATAAAATAACTGAGTTAGATTGGTATGAAACAACAGAACTAGCACCTGGGTTTAAAGTTTCTGCAACGCCATCCCGCCATTTTTCTGGCAGGGGATATAAACGAAACAAAGCTATTTGGGTTTCTTTTGTATTGGAAACACCCAGCATGAAATTCTTCTTGGGAGGAGATAGTGGTTACGATAAACACTTTGTTGAAATAGGAAAAAAATATGGTCCTTTTGATTTAGCAATTTTAGAAAATGGGCAATACAACCAAAATTGGAAATACATACACATGACACCTGCTGAGGGAATTCAGGCAGCATACGATTTAAATACAACAAAACATTTACCAGTGCATTCAGCTAAATTTGCGCTAGCTAATCACAATTGGGATACGCCATTAAAGGATATTTATGCCTTGAGTAAAAAAACCAATATTGAGTTAATTACTCCTATCATAGGCGAAGCAGTAGTATTGAAAAACTCGGATCAAACATTTAAACCTTGGTGGGAAGAAATAAAGTAAAAGCCAAAACAGCTAAAATAATTTACCTTCCAATAACGGTTTTTTTCGCTTAATTTCGTTTTGAACCAAAAGTAAATGAATAACAACGATATTATACGAAGGCTCAGATACGCCTTTGATTACAATGATGCCAAAATGGTAGAAATTTTTGCGCATGCTGGCTTTAAAGTTTCAAAAGAACAAATAAATGATTGGCTCAAAAAGGAAGATGATTTAGAATACCAAGACATAGTAGATATTCAATTGGCCATTTTCTTAAATGGATTTATCATAGAAAAAAGAGGCAAGAAGGAAGGTGAGCAGCCAAAGCCCGAAAAAAGTTTGACTAACAATACCATCTTAAGGAAATTAAAAATTGCCCTCAACCTCAAGGACGATGATATATTGGCTATTTTAAAACTTGCCGACTTTCAATTTGGCAAACATGAGCTTAGCGCCTTATTTCGGAAGCCAGACCAAGACCAATATAGACCATGTAAAGACCAAATTCTTAGAAACTTTTTACAAGGATTGCAATTAAAGTATAGGCCAGAAAAAAAGTCGCCAAGTGCAATTGAAAAAATGTAGATGTATAAAAATAGTACAACAATATAAAATTGATAGCTGATAAATTTGATTCCTATGTGGTCACCTATTTATAGCAGGGTAATTACACTATAAACATGAGACCCCATTAGGGTCGAACAGTAATGAACCAGATACTACATATAACTTAAGTAAAACTTAATAATAAATCGAACCAATCCTCAAGTAATTCATTATCTTTCATACCAATTATTTTTTATCATGAAAAGCTTCGTAATATTAATCGCATTTGCATTGGTTTCCAATTTAGCATTTGCACAAAAGAAACAAAAAATTGAAGTGCCACCTGAAGTTAAAAAAGCATTTGCCACCAGGTTTCCGGATGCAAAAGTTGAAGAGTGGCAAAAAGAAGGTGATTACTTTGAAGCAGAATTTGAGTTAAACGATATAGAACATTCGGTTTTGATAGATGCCAAAGGCGATATATTGGAGGTTGAAGAAGAAATAAAAGTTAAGCAGTTACCTAGTGCAATTTCTGCTTATGTTGCAAAGAATTATCCCAAACAAAAAATCAAGGAAGCAGCTAAAATTACCAATGCGGCTGGCGTTGTTAGCTATGAAGCAGAACTTAAAAGTAAGGACTTGCTATTTGATGCAACAGGAAACTTTTTGAAAGAAGACAAATTATAATTGGTTCATTAAAACAATAAGCCTCCTTTTTGAGTTTTTCAATCATGCAATTAAAATCTGTTATTTTTTGGTTTAGGCG
This sequence comes from Chitinophaga pinensis, assembly GCA_945875195.1. Taxonomy (GTDB): domain Bacteria; phylum Bacteroidota; class Bacteroidia; order UKL13-3; family UKL13-3; genus B1. The sequence continues at coordinate 5,925 of CAMCJW010000146.1, forward strand.
AGATTTAAGGCTAAACGACAATGCTGGTTTATACCATGCTTTGAAATCTGGTTTTCAAGTCATACCGCTTTTTATTTTCGACCAAGATATTTTAGAAAAAATTGAAGATAAAACCGATTTAAGGGTCAACTTCATTCACCAACAAATAGAACAATTAAATATTGAGTTATTAGCGCTTGGTTCAGGCCTAATGGTTAAATATGGCAAGCCATTGGAAGTTTTTCAGCAGTTATTGCTGAACCAAAACATTGAGGCCGTTTATACCAACCACGACTATGAACCTTATGCCATCAATAGGGACCAAACCATTGCTGATTTTTTAGCGACCAAAGGCGCAAAATTTCATTCATTCAAAGACCAATGTATATTTGAAAAAGACGAGGTTACTAAAGACGATGGGAAACCCTATACTGTTTTCACTCCCTATTCAAAAAAATGGAAAGCAAAGTTAGCTGGCCAAGAAAATTGGAGTTTATCAAATGTCCAAATTGCCCAATCCTATTTTTTTAAACCTTATTCAACAGAAAAATATTTCAGCAACTTTATTCAAAAATTTCTGTTTGAACCCATACCTAGTTTAAAGGCTATGGGATTTGAAAAAGTTGAATTTGAATTCCCTAAAAAGGAAGTGTCAAGTGGCATTATAAAAAATTATACTGAACAAAGAAATTTCCCGGCAAAGCCTGGTACTAGTCATTTAGGCATACACTTTAGGTTTGGCACCATTAGCATTAGAGAAAAAGCAAGAAAGGCATTTTCATTGAATGAAACATTTTTAAACGAATTGATTTGGCGCGATTTTTACATGCAAATATTGTATCACTTTCCTCATGTAGTAAAAGGACCATTTAGACCAGAATATGGTAACATAGTATGGCGAAACAATGAGTCAGAATTTGAAAAATTTTGTGCAGGAAAAACTGGTTATCCAATTGTAGATGCTGGCATGCGTGAACTTAACACAACAGGTTTTATGCATAATAGAGTGCGCATGATTGTAGCCAGTTTTTTAACCAAACATTTGTTGATAGATTGGAGATGGGGTGAAGCCTACTTTGCCAATAAATTATTAGATTTTGATTTGAGTGCAAATAACGGAGGATGGCAATGGGCAGCAGGATGTGGCACTGATGCAGCACCCTATTTTAGGGTTTTTAATCCAACGCTTCAAACAGAAAAATTCGATAAACAATTGGCATACATAAAAAAATGGGTGCCAGAGTTTGGTTCAAACCAATATATTGAACCAATTGTAGTGCATGATTTTGCCAGAAAAAGATGTTTAGACGCTTATAAATCAGCACTCAGCCAAAAATA
>CAMCJW010000147.1 GCA_945875195.1 Chitinophaga pinensis
CTTGCTCATGGCGTCACTTTCTTTTGTTTTAGATGGAAGTTCTTGAATTTTTTCCCAATGGTTAAGGATAGGTTTGTGGTTCACAAATTGCCAAATGTAGGCATCAAAGCTACCAAATTCTTTTTGAACCAAAATAAAGGCCTTTGCATTTTTTACAGCACCCCAAATTTTAAGTCTATTTCTAATTATTCCAACATCTAACATCAATGATTCCAACTTTTTTTCGTTGAATTTAACAATTTTGTTTGGGTCGAACCCAGCAAAAGCTAATTCAAAATTCTTTCTTTTGTATAAAATTGTCTTCCAACTAAGTCCAGCTTGAAAAGAGTCTAGCAGTAGATATTCAAACAACTTTTGGTCGTTGTGCACTGGTATTCCCCAATCTTGGTCGTGATATTCATTCATCAAAGCGTCGTTTTGGGTCCAATTACATCGTATTAAATTCATAAAAGCAAATTATTTCATTCTATTCAGATACACAAGTGGAGAAATAGTTTTTATTTAGGTTCGAACCGAATTATTTTTGTTGAAATTTGCAAGCATGGAATTAGAGGCATTAACAGCAATTTCCCCAATTGATGGGCGATACAGAAAACAAACTGAAAAGTTGGGCGATTATTTTAGCGAGTTTGCTTTAATAAAATATAGGGTTTGGGTTGAAATTGAGTATTTTATTGCCTTGGCTGAAATGCCATTACCTCAGTTAAAAGATAGGGTTAGTAGTGAGCAAAAGGCAGCCATCAGAGGCATTTACCAAAACTTAAGTTTGGTTCAAGCCAAGAAAATAAAGGACATTGAAAAAACCACCAACCATGATGTAAAGGCGGTAGAATACTTTATCAAGGATGAATTTGCAGAAATTGGTTTAAAGGAGGCATCAGAGTTTGTGCACTTTGGTTTAACCTCTCAAGATATTAATAATACGGCTATACCCATGAGTTTAAAACATGCCATTGAGTTGGAGGTTTTACCACTTTTGCAAAATGTTTTGGCAATTATGAAGCAGCAAGCCACAGATTGGGCAAATATTCCTATGCTTGCAAGAACTCACGGACAGCCTGCCTCACCAACCAGATTGGGAAAAGAATGGGAAGTATTTATATCAAGAATCAATGTTCAATTGAATCAATTAAATCAGCTTACCTATCCAGCAAAATTTGGTGGTGCAACGGGGAACTACAATGCACATGCGGTGGCCTACCCTGAAATAAATTGGCTAGAATTTGGCGATAATTTTTGTAATCATTTAGGTTTGAAGCGATCACATCCTACCACACAAATAGAGCATTATGATAACTTAGCAGCCTTATTTGATGGTTTTAAAAGAATCAACACCATTCTGCTTGATTTTGCAAAAGACGTTTGGCAATATGTGGCCATGGAGTATTTTAAACAAAGATTGAAAGAAGGGGAGGTTGGATCAAGCGCCATGCCCCACAAAGTAAATCCAATAGATTTTGAAAATGCGGAGGGAAATCTTGGAATTGCGAACGTTTTTTATGCGCATTTTTCTGAAAAATTACCCATCTCTAGGTTGCAAAGAGATTTAACTGATAGCACAGTTTTAAGGAATATTGGGATGCCATTTGCACATACTACCATAGCTTTAAAATCACTAGAAAAGGGTTTGGGAAAGTTGTTATTGAACGAGCAAAAATTACACAAGGATTTAGAAAATAATTGGGCAGTAGTGGCAGAGGCAATTCAAACAATTTTGAGAAGGGAAGGGTTTGATAAGCCATACGAGGCCTTAAAAGCGCTCACAAGAACCAATGAAGTTATCACACAGCAATCAATTCAAGAATTTATTATTACCTTGCAAGTGTCTGAGGAGGTTAAAGCTGAGCTAAATAATATTACACCTCACAATTATACTGGAATATGAAGCAAACTTTCTTTCTGTTTTTAGTTTTGAGTTTTTCAATAATTGCGTGCGATGAACCAACACCCCATATTGTATTTAATGAATTAGATTCTATTCCACCAGTTGATACAATTACTGGGGATAATTATGATGAAAAAATACCATCCGTTGATGAGCAGGTAATTGATTATACCACGCCAGATCAGTATCAGCATATACCGCAGTTGTTTTTAGATAGCACGCTCTCGTCAAGTTGGGATGATGCTGGGTTTCCAAATGCAAAGGATTTTCAGGCATTTTACAAAACTTTTCAATGGGATGTAATGGATAGAAATAAGGAGAAAATTTCGGATCTTATATTGTATCCATTGCCAGGTTACAAGGATAATAAAGCTTTTTTGAGAAATTTTGATTCTATTTTTTCAACTGATTTTGTGGAGGCAATAGTGCAACAAAAACCTGAGGAAATATACCGCAATAAATTTGGAGCCATGGCAGGTGAAGACGGGCAGGTTTGGTTTAGGCTAATAAAAGGGCGATACAGAATTGTAAAAATAAATCCATAGCAATGGCAAATTTTATTGAATTTCCTGGTCCGGCTGTAGCAGAATTATTGTCGAAGCTACAATCAGAAACACCTGCCCAATGGGGCATCATGACAGCTCAACACATGTTAGAACATTTGATGTTACCATTGGCATTTTCTAGAGGGGAGTTCAAAGTACCATTGGTTACGCCAATTGAAAAGGTGGAGAAGGTAAAGCGCATCATGTTATTGAGTGATGCACCGTTAAAGCGAGATTTTGCTGCACCTTTTTTAGGAGATGGTTTGCAAGCATTGAAACATGCAAACTTTGAGGAGGCAAAACTTGCCATAATGGATGAAATTGAGCTATATTTAAATTTTTGGGAACAGGAAAATGAGGCTAGTTTTACGCATCCAATTTTCGGAAATTTGAATAAGGAAGAGTGGTATTTGTTTCATCGGAAGCACTTTACACATCATTTTACCCAGTTTGGCTTGCTATAAAATCTGAATAATTAGCCTTAAAGCTTTTGTTTTTCAAAAAAATAGCAGATATTTGCCACCCCGGAAAAGGAGACCCCGGGATTAAAACAAAAATTAGATATGTCAGTAAAAATCAGATTACAACGTCATGGACGTTCTAAATCACCTTTTTACCACGTAGTGGTGGCGGATTCGCGTGCTCCGAGAGATGGTAAGTTTATCGAGAAAATTGGTTCATACCTTCCTCAGACACAGCCTGCAACCATTGAGTTGGATGTAGACCGCGCAACCTACTGGTTAGAAAACGGTGCTCAACCTACCGACACTTGTCGTGCAATCCTTTCATACAAAGGTGCATTGATGAAAAGCCATTTGGCAGTTGGTGTTAAAAAAGGCGCAATGACCCAAGAACAAGCAGATGAGAAATTTGCTAAGTGGATCAGCGAAAAAGAAAGCAAAGTACAATCACATGTTGAAAGAGTTAAATCTACAGTATCTGAAAAGGTAGCTGCAAGATTAGCTGAAGAAGCAAAAGTGAATGCTGCTCGTTTAAGTAAAATTGCTGCAAAAGTTGCTACTGCAGAAGCTGCTGCCAATCCAGTAATTGAAGAAGAAGCACCTACAGAAGGAATTCCTGCTGAAGATGTAGCTGCACCTGTTGAAGCTGCTGCAATTGTAGAAGAAGTTGCTGCTCCAGTAGAAGAAGTTGCCGCACCTGCAGAAGAAGTTGCTGCTCCAATCGAAGAAGCTGTTGCACCTTCGGAAGAAGCTGCCACTGAAACTCCAGCTGAATAATTGAGTTATACCTTGAAAACTATCCAAAGGCAAGACTTCGTTGAAGTTGGTTCTGCGGTGAAGGTTCATGGCACAAAAGGCGAATTAAAGTTTTCTTTAACTCGGTCAATAAAAATAAAAGAATGGGCTTTTCTCGAATTTCGGGGAAAGCCCGTTCCTTTTTATATACAGGCTACCAAGGCAGATTTAGAGAACGAAATTATCTTAAATCTTCAAGGTATAGACACCATTGAACAGGCTTCTCAGCTTATGGGTAAGGTTTTATTATTGCCTAAAAAGCAGGTAATGAAAGAGGATTTGGGTGATGATTGGAATATTGAAGGTTATTCCATGGTAGATAAAAAATATGGTGTTTTAGGAAACGTAATTGAAATAATAGAATACCCATACCAAAGTTTGGCGAAAATAAATTTCCAAGGAACAGATGTGTTAATACCGCTGGTAGATGCCATTATTGTTGAAATAGATGACCAAAAGAAACTTATTCAAGTTAATTTACCAGAAGGTATATTGGCTATTAATTAGTCTTTTTCAAATGTTAATTTTTTGAGAGCAACCGCTTTCCATTGGGTAAAACCTACAATTCCTAAAGTCATTACTCCGCCAAAAATAACAGCATTTGCGGCACCCAAAATTTTGGCAGCTAAGCCACTTTCAAACGCGCCTATTTCATTGGAAGAGCCTATAAAAATAGTGTTTACAGCAGATACTCTTCCTCTCATGTGATCAGGTGTATTGAGTTGTAAAATATTGGATCTGATTACCACGCTAATACTATCAAATGCACCGCTTAAAAACAATAGGCTCAGAGAAAGATAAAAACTTTCTGAAATGCCAAATAACAGCATACAAATTCCAAATGCCCCTACAGCTTGTAATAAAGTTTTTCCGGGCTGAACCAAATTTTTACGCATAGATAAGTAGGTCATCATCAATACTGCTCCAAAAGAAGGTGCAGCTCTTAGTAATCCCAATCCCTCTGGACCCGTCTGTAAAATTTCATCAGCAAATATTGGTAATAGGGCAGTAGCTCCACCAAACAATACAGAAAATAAATCAAGAGAAAGCGCTGATAAAATGATTTTATTTTTGTAAACAAATGAGATGCCTTCTTTCAAGCGATATAGAATTTTTTCGCCCGTATCTGCCATTTTTACAAAATCAATTTTTATTTGAAAGAGGGTTGAGAAGGCAATGATGATCAAAATAATTATTAGGACAAAACTTATGTTTAAACCAAAATAGGCAAAACAAAAACCACCTAAAGCAGGCCCAATAACTGATGCAAATTGCCAGATAGTACTGTTTAATGTACTCGCGTAGGTTAACAATTGTTTGGGAACCAACAATGATATGGTTGCAAAGGAAGCAGGTGAATAAAAGCCTCTAGCCAATCCATTTAAACCAATAAACCCATAGATTAAAATGAGTTGTAACTTTCCATTAAAATGTCCAGCAAAGCCATAAAACAAGCCAATGCTACTAAACAATATAACAGCTAAACTAACAAGTAGGATAGTTTTTCTATTATGAATATCTGCAACGTGGCCTGCATAAAGTGCAATTGAAATGGCTGGAATTGCTTCGGCTAGCCCAACCAAACCCAAAGAAAACGGATCATTGGTTAACTCATAAATTTGCCATCCAATAATTACTGCTTGCATTTGTAATGCCAAGGTTAAAAATAACCTGGTAGCAAGAAAGAACCTGTAAGAGGGAATACTTAGTACTTGAAAAGAGGTTTTTCTACTCATTAATTCTTACGAAATAGCCATTTGAATAATTCCTTATAAGTTGGTTTTTTTCCATAAGTTAATATGCCAATTCTATAAATTCTACCGGCGAACCATACCGTGGCAATAAATCCAAGAATCATACAAGCCATAGAGGCAATTATTTGTGAAGTAGGAATGCCAAAAGGTAGTCGAACCATCATTATTACAGGTGAGCTAAAAGGAATCATGGAGAGCCAAACAGATAATGAGCTATTAGGAGAATTTATAACTGATTGTGCAATGGCAATAGAAAAAATTAGCGGTAGAGTTATTGGCATCATAAATTGTTGCGTATCTGTTTCGTTATCAACTGCAGAGCCAACTGCAGCGAATAATGCACCATAAAAAAAATAGCCACCTATAAAATAAAACACAAATAATCCCAACAGAAGTGGAATATTTAAGCCACTTAAGGAGGAGAATATTTCTGAAATACCAGCTTCTTGCGACACCCCTGCAACTTGTTTGCCTTCCACTAAAGTGCTAGTATCAACATGCATCATTTCCATCACTAAGGCAGAAACTGGGGCGCTTAATGCGGTTATCAAAACCACCCAAATTACAAATTGTGTGATACCAACCATGGCAATGCCAATAATTTTACCCATCATTAATTGAAAGGGTTTAACAGACGAGATGATAACCTCAACAATCCTGTTTGTTTTTTCTTCAATTACCCCTTTCATTACCTGAACACCATAAAGAAATATGAAAAAGTAAATTAGGAATGCACCTAAAAACCCTATGATGGTTGTGGTACCTGAGTTTCCTTTCTCAATTCCATCATCCGTATTTTTCCTGGTTAATAATTTTACTGAAATAGCATTGATGTCATTTACAATTTTTTGGTCAATGCCATTGGCGTTGAGCTCTTTATTTTTTAATACATTTTCTAATTTAGATTCTATGGTAGAAAGTGTATTTAAGCCCGGCTGTTCATTGGCTAATAAATCATAGGTATAGTTGTTTCCTTTATTTGTAATAGTTAAAACACCATAAGCCCCACTGCTTTCCAATAATAATTTTGGTTCGGAATCAAGGAGCTTCTTATATTGAAAATTAATGGTTTTTGTGTCTTCCAATTTATTCTCAAAAACGCTTGATTGATCATTTACAAGAATAATTTTTCTTTCTTCTGCTAAATCACGGTTAACCGAAAAATAAAAAATAACCCCGTAAAAAATGACTATCAATAAAGGGGAAAGGAGCGTCATGATTAAGAATGATTTTTTCTTAACTCTTGATAGGTATTCTCTTTTACAAATTAGCCAGATTTTATGCATGATTAATTGATTTGATGTTTTTGTTGAACTGCCCTGATAAATATTTCTTCCATGCTAGGAAGGTTTTCTGTAAATGAAATCAATGAAATTTGTTTTGATATCAAATGTTCAATGAGGTTATTGTTGGTCATTGCTTGTTTTAATTCAATGATACAAGTATTAGTCATATCTTTTGAGATAGATTTTGAAACCAATAAGAAATCATCAGAAATTAAAGGATTACCTTGATATTTTACCTCAAATTGATTTTTCTTATATTGTTGCTGAATGGCATGAACTTCGCCATCTAGCACTTTTTCTGATTTATTGATAAGGGCGATGTGATCGCAAAGTAATTCTACCGAATCCATGCGGTGGGTAGAGAAGATAATGGTTGAGCCTTTTTCTTTTAAGGAAAGAATTTCATCCACCAATATTTGTGCATTAATTGGGTCGAAGCCAGAAAATGGTTCATCTAAAATGATGAGTTCTTGCTCATGAAG
>CAMCJW010000148.1 GCA_945875195.1 Chitinophaga pinensis
AACTTAAACGGCCTGTTCCAAGCTATAAAATTTAAATCGCCTCCAAGCACGTAATGGATTGCTCTTTGGGCTTTGATGTTTGGGTTTAATACGCCATTAAAATCTCTTAGCTCGCGGTAGAATGGTGGCTGATAATACCAGCCATAAGCTGCCCTAACCATCCAATCTTTTCTAATTTTACCATCAATGGTTTTATCTTTTACCAAGCGGTTGTGTTTGCGGTTTGGTTCAAACCCTAACTGCACTCTTGGACTTACAACGGTTTCTTTGTTATAACTCCAATAGTTTGCTCTTAAGCCATAGGTGAGCACAGCGTTATATGATTTATTAATGGTTTGAGAATTTTGAACATAGCCATTTATTCTAAACGATTGAAGATTAAGCCTTGTATCTAAGTAATTACTTAGCACAAAATTACCATTGGTATCAAGTGTTGGCCTAGAGAAACCAGATGAATCATCATAATACCATTCATGCACTTTGTCTTGAATTTTTTCTGATTGCACAAAGGCTCCCCATTGTAAATTATGTTTTCCTAAACTGTGGTAACCCCTATGCCCAATATTGCTTACATTGGCTATAATGGAGTTTCTAGCATTATTAATAAAGTAACCAACTCCTCTTAAATTTTTAGCTTGGGCAAAATTGTCTGAACCTAAATCTGTTTCAATATCGCTTAACCTATACGCGCCTTCAACCGTGAATATTTCATTTTCATTGGAATAAAATGTTGAAGCAATTAATTTTAATTGGGTGAGTGGAGTAGGCTTGTAGTTTAAGGTTACGGCCCCTGTTGCAGTTTGGTATTCCATTAAATCTGCGCCATCAAAATAAATATTTAAGCGGTAGGCTCTGTTAACAGTACCAAAAGTTGTTTCTCTATTCTGAGGTACAAAAAAATACTTGTTTTGTGCATAGCTGCCTAAGAAACTAATTGTTAAATTTTCTTTTAAATGGTAATTGAGCAAAGTCTGCACATCATAAAAGGTTGGTTGGTAATCGCCTTGTACATCTAGAGTTCCAAGTACATATTTGTTGCTCCAATACCTTGCACCAATTAAATAAGTAAACCTCAAGTTGTCACTTGCTCCTTCCACATGCGATTGCACACCCATCAAACTTGCATTTACAGATGCAGCAAATTTCTTTGGGTCTTTGTATTTGATGTCGAGCACGCTGCTCATTTTATCACCATATCTTGCCTCAAAACCACCAGCAGAAAATTTTACGTTTTGAACCAATTCAGTATGAATAAAACTTAGACCTTCTTGCTGCCCGCTTCTAGGTAAAAACGGACGGTATATTTCAATGTCGTTTACATAGATTAAATTTTCATCGTAATTACCACCACGCACATTGTATTGAGAACTCAATTCGGTGTTTGAACTTACACCAGGCAAGGTTTTTAAAATGGCCTCAAAGCTGCCGCTCACATTGGGTATACCCTCGGTCTTTTTTGGGTCAATGGTGAACATCGAAACTTTCTCTCGTTCACGTTCTTCGGAGATAACAAAGGTTCGGAGAGAAACGCCGTACGACATTTGTACATCCAATCTCTTTTTTTCGCCAACTTCAAGTGCCGCAACACTCATTTTATAGGGTTGTCGGCCTACATAGGTAAAAAGTAATTCTAGTGGAATGCCAGTAGGAACTTGAAGTTGAAATGCCCCTTTATCGTTACTTCCACCCAAAATATTTTGGTTCAGCACGGTAATATTTACATCCGCAATACTTCTGCCAATTGAATCTTTGATGGTGCCAAACAATACCGCATTCTTTTGTGCCAATGTTCTGAACGGGAACAAACACAATAGAATCAATAGTTTGGAAAGAAAATTACGGCAAATCAAATTCAACTTCTCACTAACGATTAAGAAGGGTTGCTAGTATCTGAACCCAATTTTTTTAAGCTAGCAATAGTAATAACTGGATCTTTGGAGGCAAAAACATAATTCCCTGCAACCAATACATCTGCCCCAGAAGCTAACAATTTTGGTCCGGTATGTTCATTTACACCCCCATCAATTTCTATTAAGCAGTTTGAGCCACTGGCTAAAATGAGTGCTTTTAAATCGGCGCATTTGGTATAGGTTTGTTCTATGAATTTTTGACCACCAAAGCCAGGATTTACGCTCATCATGCAAACCAAATCAATGTCTTTGATGATATCTTTGAGCAAATGAATTGGAGTATGTGGGTTGATAGCCACACCTGCTTTCATGCCTTCTTCTTTTATGGCGCCAATGGTTCTGTGTAAATGGGTGCAAGCTTCGTAATGAACCGATAATATTTCTGCCCCAACTTCCTTAAAATCTTTGATATAACGCTCTGGTTGTACAATCATTAAATGCACATCCAATGGCTTTTTGGCCAATTTTTGGATAGATTTAATAATAGGAAAACCGAAAGAGATATTTGGCACAAATACGCCATCCATCACATCTACATGAAACCAATCAGCCTCGCTGTTATTGATCATTTCTACGTCTCTGCCCAAATTTGCAAAATCTGCGGATAATACCGAAGGGGCTATAATTGGAAAATTCATGTCGCGAAGATAGCTGAAATTCTTAATTCAGAATTCTGAATTCAGAATTATCTGTAACTTATTTGGAAATATACTTAGGGTATTTCCTAAACCAGCTCTTGATTTTCATGCTGATAACACCGCCCACTGCTTCTTGGATGATGCCTTTGGAGATTTTGGATTCGCCTTTGGTGCGGTCGGTGAAAATGATTGGAACTTCCTCAATTTTAAATCCGTGTTTCCAAGCGGTAAATTTCATTTCAATTTGAAAGGCATAACCTCTAAATTTAATGTTATCGAGCTCTATAAATGATAATACTGATTTGTGATAGCCTACAAATCCTGCGGTGGTATCCCTTATTTTCATCCCTGTAATATAGCGAACATAGGCTGAGGCAAAATAGCTCATCATCACGCGGCTCATGGGCCAATTTACAACATTTACGCCTGTTTTGTATCGCGAGCCTATGGCTACTTCTGCTCCTTCACACAAGGCCTCATACAATTTTGGCAAATCATTTGGGTTATGCGAAAAATCGGCATCCATTTCAAAAATATAGTCGTAACCTAGGTTCAAACACCATTTAAACCCATCTATGTAGGCCGTTCCTAATCCGTTTTTTTCTTTTCTCTCTAGTAAATGCAGGTTGAGTTTGAATTCATGTTTTTGTAGTGTTTTTACAATCAATCCTGTTCCATCTGGAGAATTATCATCTACAATTAATACATCAAAAGTTTGGTCCAAATTAAAAACAGCACGAATGATATCTTCGATATTTTCGCGTTCGTTATAAGTTGGTATGATGACTATTTTCTTGTTCAAGGTCTTCAAACTTAACTTTTCACAAGCAAAAATTCAAAATTATGTAGAATAAATGCTTAATTAGCGGCTATGAACAACAGCAATAAATGTGTTTTTCTCGACAGAGATGGGGTCATTAATAAGGAAATAGGCGATTATGTGAAGCGGTTTGAAGATTTTGAAATTTTACCTCATGTGAGGCATGGATTGAAAATTTTAACAGAAGCTGGCTATAAATTAATCATTGTTACCAACCAAGGCGGTATTGCAAAAGGAATGTACCAAAGGGAAGAAATGGATAAAATGCATGCCTATTTATCGGAAGAATTGAGGGTAGAGGGAATAAAATTTGATGATATTTATTTTTGTCCGCACCATCCCGAAAAAGGCAATTGCTTGTGCAGAAAACCCGAATCATTGATGGTAGAAAAAGCCATGAGTAAGCATGGGATCAACCCGAAATTAAGTTATTTTATAGGCGATAAGGAAAGAGATATTGTGTGCGGCCAGGGTGCTGGTGTTGCTGGTATTTTAATTGAACCCAATGAAAATTGGATACCAATAGTTGAAAAAATTATTTTGAACCAAGAACTACCTGCATGAAAAACAAACTCAACTTATTAGACAGTACCATGCTGGTAATGGGCAGCATGATTGGTTCAGGCATATTTATTGTTTCTGCTGGTATGCTAAGAGATTTAGGTAGCATAGAAAACTTGTTGCTGGCTTGGATAGTAACTGGCGTGCTTACCTTATTGGCAGCATTAAGTTATGCAGAATTAGGGGCGGCAATGCCAAAGGCAGGTGGTCAATATATTTATTTAAAAGAAGCTTATGGAAAACTGTTTGGCTTTTTATATGGCTGGACTTTATTCACAGTAATACAAACTGGAACCATTGCTGCCGTAGCTGTGGCCTTTGCTAAATTTACTGGGGTGCTTTTTCCAATTATATCTGAAAAGAATATTTTACTTCAATTGGGCGGTTTCAAAATTACCTCTGTTCAAGTTTTAGGTATTGTTATTATTTGGTTGCTTACCATTAGCAATTTTAGGGAGGTTAAGAAAGGTGCCTTTATTCAAAATGTATTTACCATTAGTAAAATAGTGGCAATTTTATTTGTGATTATTGCGGGAATATTTTTTATAACCAACAGCGAAACTGTTCAATGGAGTTGGGATTGGAGCCAACTTTCATTAAAAGGGATTGGCATAGGATTGTTTTCAGCGGCTTTGGTAGGTTCCATCTTTTCGAGTGATGCTTGGAACAACATTACTTTTACTGCAGGCGAAATTGACAAGCCAGAAAAGAACTTGCCTAGAGCCTTAATTTTAGGAACTGGGGGTGTTACTTTGCTATACCTTTTTTGTAATGTTATATATGTGAAAGCATTGTCGGCCGACCAAATACAGCATGCGGAATTTGATAGGGTAGGCACACTTTTAATGAATACGGTATTTGGTGAAACAGGAGCATGGTTCATGGCAATTCTTATCATGATTTCTACGTTTGGCTGTATCAACGGTTTAACTTTAAGTGGCTCCAGAGTTTATTATGCAATGGCTAAAGATGGCTATTTTTTAAAGTCGGCAGCCACTTTAAACAAAAACGAATCGCCACAAAAAGCACTCATTATGCAGGCGGTTTGGACAAGTATTTTAACGCTAAGTGGTTCGTATGGAGATTTATTAGATTATGTAGTTTTTGCAGTTCTATTGTTTTATATTTTAACTGTTGCCGGTGTATTTGTGCTTAGGTTCAAGCAGCCAAATTTAGCCAGACCTTACAAAGTTTTGGCATATCCCATTGTGCCGGCTTTGTATATTATTATGGCAAGTATTGTTTGTGTGAGTTTGTTAATTTATAAGCCAGATTATAGTTATCCTGGCTTGGCCATTGTGTTATTGGGCGTGCCTGTTTATTATTTTATGCAATCAAAATCTGCATGAGGAAATTGCTTTTTTTTTGCGTTTTTATCGGTCTGAACCAAAGCATGGTTATAGGGCAGGATAAAGCGCAAAAGGAAGTGAGCTATAGCCTATCTGGACAAATGTTGCATGCTTGGTTCTATGCACACAGCGAGGCCATATCCCAATACAAAGGCGTAATTGGTTCAGGCATACAAATAGATTTAAACCGTTATAGAAAAGATGAGCTTGCCTATCAATATGCACACCGCCATTACAATTCTGGCTTTGGATTTCAATATGTAAAATTCTCTAATGAAGATTTGGGTGAAGCTGCTAACTTATATTATTTCTTGGAGCCTTTTTTAATAGAAGGTAAAAAAGCTTCGCTTCGTTTAAGGGCGGCAGGTGGACTAAATTATGGGAGCAATCCATATAACAAAGAAACCAATCCAGAAAATGATGCCTATAGTTCTACTATAAATGGCTATTTGGGTCTTGGAATGAGCCTTAATTTTGCATTGGGTAATAAGCTGCAAATGATGCTAAATGCCACCTATTCTCATTTTTCTAATGGCAATACCAAGAACCCCAATACAGGGGTAAACTATCCCAATATTGGTGTGGGTTTGGAGTATAAACTTGCAACAAAGAATGTGCCTCTTGGCAAGATGCTTTTTTATAAAGAACATTGGCGATACGATGTTGGATTTTTATTTTCTAATAAGTCGTTGCCAACCCAAAGAGATAGACGCTTTTGGGCTTATGGTTTAAACATGCAAGTCTCTTACCAAGTGCATCCAATTCATGCATTTACAGTAGGAGTAGAAGGCATTATCGACAAAAGTATGAGGTCGGCTCTTGATAGCTCTGTTTATACTTATAACCTTGATTTAGACCATCGCTTGGCAGGTATTATGCTAGGACACGAATTTTTATTCAACCGCATGATTTTTAGTCAGCAATTGGGTTATTATGTTTACAAAGAAATTCCAGACAATGTGCTCCGAAATTTGTATCATAGGTGGGGAATCAATTATAAATTAAATAGGAGAGTTATGTTAGGTATTAACCTGAATGCAAATTTGCAAAAGGCCTTTATTTTTGATGGCAGGTTGATTTTTTCTTTGTATAAATAGTTCAAGTTTCGCAGTTATAAATATAGATGGAAGATAAAAGCAAAATTGTTTCAACTTGGGTAGATGCATATACTAGCAAGTTATTGCAATGGGCTATTTACAAGCTTAAAGACAAATATTTGGCCCAAGATTTGGTTCAAGATACATTTGTTGTTGCATTTGAAACCTTTGATCATTTTAAACAAAAAAGCAAACCATTAACATGGTTGCTTGGTATTTTAAATAACAAAATAAATACCCAGTATAGAACTTCTGCAAAATTTACCATGAGTGAATTGCAGGCAGAGAAATTTACCGACGATATGTTTGTTGAGGATGGACATTGGAGCCAACAAGAAAAGTTTGGGGTTTGGCAAGAGGAAATGCATTTATTAGACAATCCGGCTTTTATAAAAATTTTCGAACAATGTACCTCCAAGTTGCCAGGTAATTGGCACGATGTGCTCTTTCAGAAATATATTTTTGAAAAAGATTCAAGTGAAATTTGTCAGGATTTGAACTTAAGTGATACTAATTATTGGCAGTTGATACACCGCTCAAAATTATTGATGCGAAAATGTATTGAAAAATCATGGGGGAACTAAGCTATGGAATTAATGATTAATTGTAAAGAGGCAACTTTTTTGGTTGACAAAGAGTTTGAGACTAAAATTGGTGTCATTGCTCAATTAAAATTGAGGTACCATTTGTATATATGCAAGGTTTGTTCAACCTATAAAATTCAAAGTAATATTTTAAATCAATCGTTTAAAGAAGGGTTGAACCAAAAGCTTGACGAGGTTTTTGTAGAGGAGTT
>CAMCJW010000149.1 GCA_945875195.1 Chitinophaga pinensis
ACTCAAATATTTTCTTCAATGACTCCTTATTGTTTGCAGATCAGAAACCTTATTATAAAAATGATTCTACATCTTTAGATGAGTTCTTTATTTTGAAATCAGTTTCTGGATGTTATTGCGGTTTATATTATGATGTCTATGTTAGATTCTTAGTTAACTGCGAAGGGAAGATAGGGAATTTTAAAATACTCGAAGGGAAATGTCCCATTAAAGAAAAAACTGCAAATGAAGTTTTAGCTTTCGTAAATAAAATGCCCAATAATTGGGTTCCTGCATTAAAAAATGGAAAACCTGTCGATTGTTATCAAATTATTCACTTTGAGTTTATGAGTGGCGGAAGTATGACCAAATATGAAATTAATTAAATCCAATAGCCATGCACCTTTAATTACACCTTGCCACACGATACCTTTTCATTACAAATAGCCTTCCAAAAGCTCTTCAATTTCTTTGTCCGAAATTGTATCTTTTTCTCCTTTATTAAAGATAGATAGCAAGTAAACCGTTTCATCAATAATTTTTACAAAAGATATAACCCTTGCACCACCAGACTTTCCTTTGTTTTTTGAGGCAATGGCAAGGCGGATTTTATAAACATCATTGCCTAATGGTGTTCCTGTAGTGGGGTTTTCGGCAAGTTCTTTGCCGAGTTCTGCAATTTCTGAACGAAGCGATGGATATTTTTTAATTAGTTTTTTTGCTTCTTTTATAAAATTGTCTGTAAGTTCAATTTTATAACTCATTTAAAAAATCATTTAAAGAGGTGGTTTTTAATTTTCCTTTTTTAATGAGTTGCATTTCCCTAAAACCCTTTTTTAAATTACTTACAATCTCATCCTTCGAGGGTTCATCATCTGTTTTGATTTTTTTAACATAATGGAGGTTTTTAGCCAATTCTAAAAAATGGCTGTATTCCTTGTCTGTAGTGTATATGGTTACGTGTCTCATCCTATTTTGTAGTTTGAATATTTTGAATATGTATATGAAACTTAATATTATTATTTGTGCTAAAAAAGTCGCCAAATTATACCTTATGATATATCGATTTTCAATTATAATAAGGAAGATTCAGCATTGAAAGACACAAAAGTAAGAATTTTGCCTTTAACTTTCATTTTTTGAATCAGTTTCAATAAAATGGGTGACCCAAATTATACAGGTAAAACAAAAATAAGAGTAAAAAAAAGGTAATTTAAAGTGATTTTCTTAATCCTTAATAACCTTATTTACACTAATTCCCGCAGTAGTTTTGATAGTGATAAAGTAAATACCAGCTGCAAGATTGGATGTTTTTATTTGGAGCAATTTATCGGCATTCAATTGCCATTTGTTTTCAATAATAATTCTGCCAAACTCATCACTCAATACAATTTCAATGCTTTCGTTGGTTTCGGTATTGGGTAAATGGATATTTAAAATAGCGGAGACTGGGTTTGGATAAATTTTGGTTTCCAACTGATACATTGAATTGCTTAATATTATTATGTCTGAATAAGCAAATTTCAAGTCTCTATCCACCATTTTTAACCTATAGGTTCTTGCTTCTTTTGGTTCAAACAGAACTGGGTCTATAAAAGAATAATGGCTCATTTGGTTAGAGTTTCCTTGTGCTTTTACGTTTCCAATTTGTTGCCAGTTTTCTTGTTTCATTTGCTCCACAGAAAAATAAGCGCTGTTTATTTCTGAGGCACTTGTCCAATGTAAATTTGCCTCAGCATTATTTATTACGCCATTAAAATTTAATAGCGTAACGGGTAGGATATTTATAGTGGAATCAGATGAAAAGGCAAATTCTCCGACCAAACTATTTAGGCCTGTGCGTTTGGCTACCGGACTAGCAATGCTTCCCGTTCCAGCCACACTATTGCCTGCTAATAACCATGCCGAACTTGTATTGTTACGTTTTACCAAGCGCAATTGGTTCAAACTGCTAATACCCCAAAAATTATTGCCTGTTGCAGTAATATTGTGTATGCCGCCTGTCATTCCCGACAATACTTCAACTCGCCAAATGCCATTTGTGCTCACTTTATTTAAAGAAACTGCAGGTGTTAACCAAGTATCTGAAATGGGTAGTCCAAGGTTACCCGGATTTCCTTGAACAAAGCTTAACGAAACCAAGCCTCCAGTTGTGGGTGCTGTTGTATAATCTAATTGCAAGGGTAAATAATTACTTCCATTACCTAAAGGGAATAAACCAGCAGAACCACTGATTAATGTGGATGGAATCCATCTTCTTAAATTGCCATAGATATTGCCTGCTGTTCTAGTTAAAGAACCAGCTTGCGCCACTGAACTGCCTATTGTAAGTGAGTAATTGTTACCATAAATATCACTGTTCATGTTTAGATTGCCCATTATTTGAACATTGCCCGTTAGTTGCTTGTTGCTGTTCATGCAAACTACATTGCCATATGAAAAAGGAGCAATATTTTGGGTTAAACTATCTTCAAATTGTACCAAACTATTTAAGTGATAACCCTGTTTATTGGATACTAAATTGCCCCTCAATTTAAGGGTGGCATTTGCGCTAGTATAAACCGAATCTGCAACAATATTTAGTCCTGTAGGTATATTTAAACTGCATGATTGAATGCCATTACCCAAAACCAAAACCGGATTTGTACCGCCAATATTCCATGAGGTACTAATGCTTGGATTACTTTGATTGTGCACAAAATAATGGGTGTTATTGCCAATGAAATTTGAGGGGGAAATACCTGTTCCGTTGGGATTGCTACCCCAAGTTGCAGTATCGTTTAAATTGCCGCTCGGTTTAGAATAATAAGCCGTTCCGCATATTAAGCTACTGTTGCCTGTGAAGGTTGGAATGAAAAAATTAGTATTGATAGAACTTGTGTTTATTGTATCACTAATAAAAGTACCGTTTGAACCAACAGCGCTTGCCAATAAAACAGTTCCAACCCAAGTATGTTGGTTGGTGCTATTAACTGAGTAGGTATAAGTGCCAGTCAATGAAATTTTCCTAAATATTTTAATTCTGCCGCCACTGCCAGTAGCAGCATATTTATTTCCTGCTTTTCCGCCGTTGGCAGTTAGTGTAGCTCCTTGCAAATTTAGATAGGCTCCAAATATTAGGATACCACCACCAGCGCCACCGCCACCGGCCGACCCTGCATCGCTAGCACATTGGCCATCGGTTGCATTCATGTTTATTATACCATTTACTGTAATGTCCTTGGCATATAACATTATTGCACCTCCGCCATTGCCTGCTCCATCATTTCCAGAATTTCCAGTGGTGCCTGTTGAGCCGCTCGAGCCTGGTTCAATATCAAAACCATTATTGGTACCATAAGCCAATGCCCCAGTTCTGTTACAACTGGTGGCACCTGCGCCAGGCGTGCAACCTGCATTTCCGCCATAGCTTCCACCGCCTCCATTGTTGCATGGTGTTCCAACTAATCCTCCCCCAGGTCCGGTACCAGTAGCGCAGCTAAAGTTTTTATAACCAGCATATCCTTTTCCTACCCCATTTATATTGCCTTTGATTACAATTTTATCTGCATATACTTCCAAATTATTCCATTGCTTTACATACAATGTTGCACCTGCTTTTACCTCAAACCAATCATAAAATTTTGGTCCAGTTAATGAATCAATGCCACTGTTTAAAACATACCTGCTTGGGAAAGTGGCCGCTAAATTCGACATATTGCTAATATTTCCCCCGCCATAAAACACTTTAAAATTCAATGAACCTAATGGAGGTATGTTTGGTAAGCGTACCCAAATAATGGTGTTGGCTGTGTTGAGGGTAGTGCTATCAATCCAAAAATTATATAAACTACAACAGCTTTGTCCAACTCTAATATCTGCACCATTGCTCAGCATTTGGCCTGCAGCAATAGGTATTTGCGTATTTAAAATGAACCTATAACTGTGTACACCAGTATTGCCAGCGTTTGTGTTACTAATAAAAAAATTAGCTGAATTCTGGCTAAAATTGCCACATTGTGCAAATAAATTTCCAGAAAATAATAAAATGGTGATAGCAAGGATTAGTTTTTTCATCGGCATTAAAAATCCAAAACTATTAAAAAAAAAGTAAATTAAATACTTCTGGAACAATTATCGGAAAACCCCGAATCTTAAGTGAAATTTAATAATCTTTAAAGAAGGTTAATTACAAAACTTAGTTTTCCTAACTCAACAAAACTTTCCAGGCATCAGTTACTTTGCCTTCGTGCAATAGGCGTTGGGCTAGTTTGTGCAAGAGTTCTTGCTTTTCAATTTTTGAGATATCGCGGTTGAGGATGGCAAACAACTCTTTGTTCATGTGGGCGAAAATGGCTATACTGTCGGCATCTGGCAACTGCTCTACATTGGCCAACATGCCCAAATTATTGCCAGTTAATATGCTGCTATTTCTTATTGCTGCTGGCAATTGATCAAAGCCTATTCCCAAATTTTTAGCGGGCTTGGCTACCTCAAATAAGGCATTGCCATTGGCTCTTACATACCAATCGCTGCCCAATCTGCCCACCAAATCAATTTTATTTTGGTCAATTTTGCCATCTGCCGTAAGTACATCTGCCGAAATATGCATGAGCAACATTTCTGCTATAATGAGGTTGCCTGCTCCGCCTTCTTTGCCCGTTTCTATAATGTCTACCACCTTGCATTCAAATTGCACCGGACTCTCCATTACCCTAAATGGTTTTACTTTTTCGGAGGCAATAGGGGTGAAGCCTGCTTTTTCGAACTCACTCACATTTTTAGGGTACTCGCAACTGGCCAAACTCATTTGCTGAACCATGGCATAGTTTACCACATTGATCACCACTTCTTTGGTAGCCATCACGTTTTCCAAAGTATGTTTGATGGTATTGTCTCTCACCCTTCTGGCTGGTGAAAATATAAAACGCGTTGGGTTCGAACCAAAAATATTGAAAAAACTAAAAGGACTTAAATTGGCATTGCCTTCTTTATCTATAGTGCTGGCAAAGCAGATTGGTCTTGGCGCTACAGCCGTTAGCAAGGCATTGTGAAACTCGCCTAAGGGCAGGTCTTTTGGACCAATGGTTTTCATTTTTTTCATCTTGCAATATTTTATGCAACCGTAATTAAGAAGTAATTCTTTTTGCCTTTTTGAACCATCAAATATTTTTGGTTCAGCAAATGGCTTGGGTCAATTACCAAATTGCTATCTTCAATTTTTTGTTTGTTTAAACTTACGCCACCGCCTTGTAACATTTTTCTTGCCTCGCCTTTCGATGAAAATATTTGGGTGTGCTCTGCCAAAATATCAATAAATGAAATGCCGTTTGAGAGCAGTTCTGCCGACAAAGTATATTGTGGAACGCCTTCAAATATTTCTAAGAAAGTAGCTTCGTCTAAGGCTGCAAAGGCTTCTGCACTTGGGTTACCAAATAAAATGGCAGATGCTTCCACAGCTGTATCATAAGCCTCTTGACTATGAACTTTTATGGTAATTTCTTTGGCCAATGCTTTTTGCAAAATTCTCAAATGCGGTGCTTGTTGGTGTTCAGCCTCTAATGCCTCTATTTCTTCTTTGCTCAATAGGGTAAAAATCCTAATCCAGCTGGCAGTATCCTCATCACTTGAATTGAGCCAAAATTGGAAGAATTTATAAGGAGAAGTTCTTTTCGGGTCGAGCCAAACTGCGCCGCTTTCTGTTTTGCCAAACTTGGTGCCATCCGATTTTTTTATCAAGCTAGTGGTAATGGCAAAAGCTTCGCCTTGAGCCTTTCTTCTAATCAACTCGGTACCTGTTACAATGTTTCCCCATTGGTCGCTACCGCCCATTTGAACCAAGCAATGGTGCTCCTTCCAAAGGTGGTAAAAATCAAAGCCCTGAACCAATTGATACGAGAATTCGGTAAAGCTCATTCCCGTTTCTCCCTCTAATCTTTTCTTCACAGAATCTTTGGCCATCATGTAATTGACGGTAATGTGTTTGCCCACATCACGTATAAAATTGAGGAAGCTCAATCCTTTGAACCAATCGTAATTATTCACCATTACGGCCGCATTGGCGCCATCGGTAAAGTTTAAAAATTTAGAAAGTTGTTTCTCCAAACAAGCCACATTGTGAAACAAAATATCCTCTGAAAGTAAGTTACGCTCTGCCGATTTTCCGCTTGGATCGCCCACCATACCTGTAGCGCCACCCACCAAAGCATAGGGTTTATGACCTGCACGTTGGAAGTGAATTAAGGTCATGATTTGAACCAAATGACCCACATGCAAACTATCTGCGGTTGGGTCGAAACCAATATATCCCGAAGTTAATTCCTTGTTCAATTGTTCTTCGGTTCCTGGCATGATATCGTGCAACATGCCACGCCATTTTAGTTCCTCTACAAAATTTGTCATGCCGCGAAAATAAGTTTTTGCCGCCTACTATGGTAAAAATATGCATTAAATGAAGCGGCTTTCTGCAAATTGTTTTAATTTGTGGTACTTAAAAACCAGGCTTGAATTATTTATCGCATTTTTACATTCACCAGAATGGCCACAATCCTATGTACAGTACAGGCTTGGTTTTACCAGATTTGGCGAGGGGTTTTGTGAAACTGCCAGGTAAATTAAAGGATTTTGAATATGGTAATTTTGAGCCATTAGCAGCTGGTTGCCAGCAACATTATGTGGCCGATAAAATTTTTCATGCTTCTGCTTTTTTTGAATGGGGTACGCATGTTTGCACCGAGGCGGTAAAGCAAACACCCTTTGAAAGCAAGGTGGAGCGAAGGTGGTTTATTGGCCACATCCTTTTTGAATTGTTGGTAGATAGAATTTTAATGAGGCATAAACCCAGTGTGGCCAACGATTTCTATTCTCAGCTCAACGCTTTGGATCAAACCGAATTAATTGAATTTATTTCTTTGCATGAACACAACAATAAAGATAGTTTTTTAAAATTTTATGCTCATTTTCGCAAAGTGGCCTACATAAAAAACTATACAGATAATAACCTCTTTGCTTATTCGTTAAGCAGGATAATGTTGAAAGTGGGATTGCCTGCGTTATCCTTAAGCGACAAAATTATTCTTCAGGAATGTTTTTGTAGATTAGAGGAAAATGAGTTTAAAAATGCCCAGCAAATTTTAACCGAATTAAAAGAAGTGTTTAAATAGATGAGAAAATATTTTTTTGTT
>CAMCJW010000150.1 GCA_945875195.1 Chitinophaga pinensis
CAACGTTGCCTTGTATTAGCAACCGGCTTTTATGAATGGATGCAAGTTGATGCTAAAACCAAAATACCCTATTATATTCATGTAAAAGAATCTCCCATTTTTGCCTTCGCTGGTATTTATGACTACTGGAAAAATGAAGCCGAAGATGCTATGTATAAAACCTTTTCAATTCTAACAACTGAGGCCAATAAAACAATGGCGCAAATTCATAATACTAAAAAAAGAATGCCGCTAATTTTATCCAAAAGTCAAGAAAATCATTGGCTCAACGCGAATGCGACCAATGAAAATTTAAAGGAAATGATGCAGCCAATTGGGGATAGCTTATTGGAAACCTGGACAATTTCAAAGCTAATTACTTCCAAAAAAGAACAAAGTAATGTACCTGAAGTATTACTCCCTTTTAATTACCAAAAACCATTAGACCTATTTTCTTGATCTGATTATTTAGTACAAAAAATAACCCCTTCTTTTTGGGAAGGGGTTATTTTTTAAACATGCATTCTGTTTTTCTTTTCTAGTAACACGTCTTTTGATTCAACGTGATCTGGATCTGCCACACAGCAATCAACAGGACAAACAGCAGCGCACTGTGGTTCCTCGTGGAAGCCTACACATTCAGTACATTTGTCGCTAACAATATAATAAGTGTCTTCAGATACTGGAGATTGTCTTTTACTCACATCTACAGATTCTCCATTGATAGATACTGCACCGCTAAGGTTGTTTCCATCTGCCCAAGCCCATTCAGCTCCAGCTTCATAAATTGCGTTATTTGGACACTCAGGTTCACAAGCTCCGCAATTGATACATTCGTCGGTTATAATAATAGCCATATTTAAAAATTTTTATAGGATGATAACAACTGCAAGTTTAGTTTTGTTGACGCTTTCAAAAAAATAGAATCAGTCTAAATTGTATGAATTATTCACAAAGAGTAGAGTTATTTTCAAAATTAGGAGACAAATTCCAGCAGCTAAATGCGGAAACACCTCTTTTACAGCAGGCTTACCTTTTTAACAATTGGTTTACCATTGATATGCAATTAAGGTCATTTTATGCTTGGGCAAAACTTCTAAACAAAGAAAACCTAGAAAAATGGCTAAATGCTCACCCAAATTTGGATCAAACCGAGCCCAAAACAGTTGCCATTATCATGGCTGGCAATATTCCTTTAGTAGGTTTTCATGATTTATTATGTGTTTTAATTACAGGAAACATTGCTTTGGTTAAACCAAGTAGTGATGATACAAAATTAATGGAATGGGTTATTGCACAAATCATTGAAATAAACCCAGAAATGGCTAATTTTATTAGGTTTGCCGAAGATCGTCAGATGAAAAACTTTGATGCCGTAATTGCCACAGGTAGCAATAATAGTCATAGGTATTTTGAATATTATTTTAAAGACAAGCCAAGTTTACTTCGCAAAAACAGGAATAGTTTAGCTGTTTTAACAGGTGAAGAAACGCCTGAAGAATTAGATTTACTGGCCGATGATGTGTTTATGTATTTTGGCATGGGTTGCAGAAATGTTTCAAAACTTTTGTTGCCACATGGATTTAATTTGGAGCCAATTTTTCTAGCATTTGAGCGCTATAAGGAGGTAATTAACCATAACAAATATGCCAATAATTACACTTACCACAAGGCATTATTTTTAATGAACCAAGACCTTCATTTAGATAATGGCTTTTTGATAGTGAAACAAGATAACTCGCTTTCATCTCCATTAAGTGTTTTGATGTTTCAGTTTTACGATTCACAAGAGGAAATTAAATCCTATTTATCAAATCATGTTGACCAAATTCAATGTGTGGTTGGTTCAGACCAAAATAAAGGATATGTTCCATTTGGGAAATCTCAACAACCAGAGTTATGGGATTATGCAGATGGGGCAGATACTATTGCTTTTGTAACTTCAATTAATTAAGAAAACCAGAATTTTTAAAGCAAGTTTCAATGATACTTGCTGCTTCAATTTCCATTGGTTTGAACCTATCTAAAATTGGATTTATTTCTGTTATCTCAAAAGCGCAAAGGTTTGGCAATTTCAGAAAAGTACTTAATAATTCAATGGCATCTTCTTTGTTAAGGCCATCCGGAACTGGTGTGCCGGTGCCAGAGGAAATACTTGGATCAAGGCTGTCAACATCAAATGATACAAGAATATGGTGGCAATGCGACAAGTGTTGAATTGTATCTTCAATAATGTTTTTGATACCGATAGCTTTTCTATTTAATGGTGTATAATGTTTGATGTTTAAAACAGCTAAGCCATTAATTTCTTCAACCTCCAAATCTCTCAAATCTATAAATACTAAATCGGAGGGCAACAATTTAGGACTAATACTTTTTGACCCCAATTCAATCATTTCTCTCCATTTAGAAATGGTTTCTTTATCAACATTATTTTTGGTGTTTAACTGATCTGTTAAGCCTAAAGCAGCAGCTAGAGGCATACCATGTAAATTTCCGCTTGGAGAGGTATAAGGTGTATGCAAATCTGCATGTGCATCTATCCAAATAACTCCTAGTCTATTTTCGGGGAAACAATTTTTATAGGCGCTAATTGCTGCTAAGCCATTGCTGTGATCACCGCTAATGATAAAAGGTATATTGCCTTCATTAAATATATTTTCAATGGTTTCTACTGCCTTATTTTCTGTATAAAGCACTGCATCAATATTTAATGCAAATACAGATTCATTGTTCAAAGGCTGTTCAGAAGTATTAACCACTTCTATGGGTATATTTTTTAAAAGGTCATTTGGTAATTCTTTTAACAAGGACTGGGGACCTAATTTGGCACCTTTTTTTCCAGCACCAAAATCTGATTCAATCGTAACAATTTTTACATTTTTCACAAAACCTCCTAAGACGGTATGTTGGCAAATATAGGTGAAAGGATTGAGCACATCAACTCAACTTTAGCAATAGCGCAAAATTTGATTCTGAAAAAAACATGATTTTTTAATATAAAATAACCTTTTCGTTTCATTAAAATTGTAGAAATATTGAACCTTGACAACTTTAAACATAAAAAATAGGTATACCGACCTAATTCATCAAACTTTTTTCTTTCCTAGACATGGGTTTGAGGTGATTGACCATCAATTACATTTCAATGGGGTGAACCTAGTTGAATTGATCAACCAATATGGTACGCCTTTAAAATTCACCTATCTGCCTAAAATTAACTCACAAATAGAAAAGGCGAGAGACCTTTTTGGCAAGGCATTTGAGAAATACAATTACCAAGGAAAATACAATTATTGCTATTGCACCAAGAGTTCCCATTTTAGTTTTATTATGGACCAGGTTTTAAAAAGTGGGGTTGATTTGGAAACTAGCTCTGCTTTTGATTTATCAATCATTTCTGTTTTAAACAAGCGTGGAGCATTTAAAAAGGACCAGTACATTATCTGTAATGGCTATAAAACTGAGCAATATGCTCAAAACATGGCCAAGTTGGTGGATGATGGTTTTGAAAACCTGGTTTGTGTGTTAGACAACCCCGATGAGCTTGATTTAATTGACAAATATACCAAAAAACCAACAAATTTAGGAATCAGAATAGCAACAGAAGAAGAGCCGAATTTCTTGGTTTATACCTCTAGATTAGGCATGAGTCACAAGAAAATTATCAACTTATATGAAACCAAAATTAAGGAGCATCCTAATTTTAGGTTAAAAATGTTGCATTTTTTTGTGAATTCGGGCATCAGAGATACCACCTTTTTTTGGAGTGAGTTAACAAGATTGGTCAATGTTTATTGCGATGTGAAAGAGGTTTGCCCCGAACTTGAAACCCTAGATATTGGAGGAGGTATGCCAATTTATACCTCTTTAGGTGTGGAATTTGACTATGCCTACATGATTGATCAAATTGTATATTACATAAAAGCAATCTGCGAAAACAGGGGAGTGCCAGTTCCTAATTTATTTACAGAATTTGGTTCATTTACTGTGGGTGAAAGTGGTGGAATGTTGTATTCCATCATAGGACAAAAAGAGCAAAACGACAAGGAGCTTTGGTACATGATTAACAGCTCATTTATTACCACGCTTCCAGATACCTGGGGGATTGGGCAAAAATTCATTATGTTGGCTGTTAATAACTGGGATAAAGAGTTTCAACGCATCAATTTAGGTGGACTAACATGCGATAGTCAGGATTTTTATAATTCAGATACCAATACCAATCAAGTTTTTATGCCCAAATACAAAGAAGATGAGGTTTTGCACATGGGTTTCTTTCATACTGGCGCCTACCAAGAAAGCTTAGGAGGCTATGGAGGCATTCAGCATTGCTTAATTCCTGCCCCTAAACATATTTTAATTGATAAGGACGAGGATGGAAATATTGTTTCAAAAGTTTTTGCGGAGGAACAGAATCAAGAAAGTATGTTAAATATTTTAGGTTATTAATTTGTTAAAAGAAGAAAAGTTATATATTTGCACAAAATTAAAATTATGGCAACCACTCGTTTGAAAAGAAAAGGTAGAAGAAATAAAACTGCTTCCGTTTTACGTAAAATTGGAATTAAAGTAAATACCCAGTTGGTAAAAATTAAATCACCCAACGCTGAGCGTACTGTTATTTTAGAAGATTAATTCTTCGTACATGAAATTAGAAAGCCGTTGATTTTCAACGGCTTTTTTTATGCCTTTAAAATCAAAGGTTTTAAAGGTGATTTGTATAAGTTAGATTTTTTGAAAAAAAAGGTCCTGCTAATGCAGAACCTTTAGTGCCGTGAAGGAGACTCGAACTCCTATACCCTTGCGAGCACCACCCCCTCAAGGTGGCGTGTCTACCAATTTCACCACCACGGCTAGAGCTAACAAATATCCTGCAAAAAGCTGAATATGCCAAAATAATAATATTTATAATTTTTTGATGTCACTCGATTTAATTGTTTAAAACATTTTCCTCCCTTCAAAAAGATAAATTCTAATTTAGTAAACTATTTAATGAGCAATGAACAACCAATATAATATTCAATCAGAAGCATTAAGTGTTACTATTTCATCAAAAGGTGCCGAATTGATTTCGGTTATAGACAAGAAAACTGGATTTGAATTTCTGTGGGATGCAAACCCATCTGTTTGGAACAGGCATGCACCTGTATTATTTCCAATTGTAGGGAAGTTAAACAACAATACCATCAAAATAAATGGTAAACAATATGAAATGAACCAACATGGATTTGCCAGAGATTTGGTGTTTGAACCAATAGAAGTATATGGCGATTTGCTGAAGTTTATGCTTGAATCTAACGATGTTTCATTCGCTAAATACCCTTACCAATATCGGTTTTTCATTACTTATCAATTGACAGGTAATTCAATAAAGGTCTCTTATACTGTATACAATTTGAGTGAAGAAAACTTGTATTTTTCTGTAGGTGCTCATCCTGGTTTTAAGCTGCCAATACCTCAATTAGAAAACTATTTTATTGAATTTGAAAAGCCAGAAAATTTAGTTCGACATTTATTGTCGGATGGACTTTTAAACGGAAAAACAGAAATCATTGGTTTGAACCAATCAATTTTACCCTTGTCGAACGAGCTATTTTTGAAGGATGCGGTTGTATTCAAAAATTTAAACAGCTCTTGGTTAAAATTGGTTCAGACCGAAAACAATTACGCCATAAAATTAAATTTTGAAGGATTTCCTTTTATGGGCATTTGGACAAAAGCTGCTCAGGAAGCATTTATTTGCTTGGAACCATGGCAAGGCATTGCAGATAATATTGGCTTTGAAGGGGAGATAAGCGACAAAGAAGGGATTCAATGTGTTGCTGCAAATGATACGCTCAGTTTTGATTATGAACTGGCTTTTTTTGCAGGATAATTGAGAAATACTTTAAAGTAGATTGCGCCTAAACCATAAGCTAAAATATCCCAAACATCAGCAACATAAGCTCTTGTGATTTTCGGAAAAATGAATTCAAACAATATTGAAAAAACTAGCCATGCTGCAAAAATTTGTCCTTTTTTAAACGAAAATTGGTCAAAAACAATGTTTTGCTGAACAATTAAGGCTGAACCTAGAAAAATGGGAATAAGTAAAAAATCATCTAAATAACTATTTACCCATTTTGGCGAATAGTTGGTGCTTTGAATGATTTTATCAAACACAAAGGCCAAAACCACCAACCAATAGGCAAACCTATTCATTTTATCCTGGCATAATGGCCAAAATGGTAATGATGATTACGAAAAATACAACCATAACTGCCTGACCACTTTGCATCGCTTTTTCTGCAAAATACCAGAATTTACTATCGTTTGATTGCTTCAGTTTTACCCACTTCATAAGAGGTGTGCCTTCTTTTTGCTCAATCTCCAATTGAGCCCTTTCTTCGCGGTATTTCCTATCTAAAATTTCACCACAATGGATGCAAAATGCTTTCTCACCGTCGGTCCAGTTTTGGCAGTGTTCGCATTTTTTAATTGATTTAGTTTCTTGGGAAGAGTTCATTGAGTCTTTTTTCTCGGTAGGCAAATATCTGTTTCACATTCCGATCTACAAAGAGCCAATGAAGAAAAGGTGCAATTATCCACCCTTTTGATTGATAGATAATGGTATCTGTCATTTCTGTAACACCGTTTTTTTCTGTAAAAGAATGTGTGTGATCCCAGATAACGTAAGGGCCTGATAGCTGATGGTCAGCAAATTGCTGAGGCGGATTCCATTCTGTTATCTCCGTTTTCCACGAAAAAGGTATACCAAATAACTTTATCCTGTAATCTATTAATTGACCTTTTTTCATTTCAATGGGCAATGGAGATAATATTTTAAATTCTAGGTTGTCTGGAGTAAGCTTATTTAAGTTTTCCGCTTTACTAAAGAACTCAAAAACCTCTAGAAGGGGGCGATCAATTTGCGTGATGAATTTAATGGTCTTACTTTTCATATCAATATAAATAGAATAGGGGGCAGAATTGTTTTAAGCCTGCCAATATTACTTGCTTTACAAAAATAAATAGGAATAAACATTAGTAAATTAGCCCTTAAAAATACTTCATAAATAATTAAATATGAATGATTTATACATAGTCAATTGAATAAAAGGTTTATAGTACTAGTAAACAAAAGTTTAGT
>CAMCJW010000151.1 GCA_945875195.1 Chitinophaga pinensis
CAGGTTTATGGCCATGTAGTATGAGTAATTTTATGATGTACTGCTCTTGCTCAAAGGTGGGCGATTGGTTAATTATCTGAGCCAATTCCTCTTGGTGAGGCATTTCTTGTGGCTCTGTGGCTATCCAATCTTTTTCTTTTTGCATTAAAAAGCTGTTTCTACTTTTGTTGAGTTCAGCAATAAGGAGCTGCTCATTCATATCTAATAACGCGGCACACTCTCTGATAAAAGCCATACGCTTAATGCCATCCGGAATTTTGCTGATGCTCTCTACAATATCACGTGTAACTTGTGCTTTTTTGAGCGGATCATGTTCTGCATCCTTCATCAACAGATTTACTTTGAAGAGGATAAAATCGCGCGTTTCTGTTTGTAGGTATTGTTGAAATTGGTCTGAACCAACTTTTTTTGAATAGCTATCTGGGTCGTCGCCATCTGGGAATAGCAGCACTTTTACGTTGAGTCCTTGCTCTAATAACATATCTATCCCACGCAAACTGGCTTTGATACCAGCAGCATCGCCATCGTATAAAACTGTTACATTATCTGTATGGCGTTTGATGAGCCTAATTTGATTTTCTGTTAAAGAAGTACCACTAGATGCCACCACATTTTCTACCCCAGATTGGTGCATAGAAATAACATCGGTATAGCCTTCTACAAGGTAAACAAAATCGTTTTGACGTATGGCATTTTTGGCAAAAAAGAGGCCATAGAGTTCGTTGCTTTTGTGGTATAATAAAGTCTCTGGAGAGTTTACGTATTTGGCACTCTTTTCGTCTTTTTTGAGCTGGCGTCCGGCAAAGGCAATAACTTTACCAGTGGCGCTGTGAATCATAAACATTACTCTCCCGCGGTAGGCATCATACACCTTTCCTTGGTCGTTTTGTTTTACCAAACCACCCTTAACCAGTACCTCTTGGCTAAATTGCATTTGGGTGGCAGCAGAGGTAAAATGATCCCAACTATCGTGACTATACCCTAGTTTAAATTTTTTGATGATATCTGTTCTGAAACCACGCTCTTCAAAATAGGAGAGTCCTATATTTTTTCCTTCTTCACTTTCCCAAAGTTCTTGTTCGAAGAAATCTGCGGCCCAGTTGTTAAGAATTTGAAGGCTCTCTTTTTCGGAGCGCAAGGCACGTTCTTGGTCGATGTTTACATTCTCTTGTTGCGGCCAATCAATGCGGTAGCGTTCAGCCAAGCTCTTGAGTGCCTCAATATAGCCAAGGCTATCGTGTTCCATCACAAAATTAACGGCATTGCCCGCTTTACCGCAGCCAAAACATTTGTAAATGCCTTTGGCAGGCGAAACGGAGAAGGAGGGTGTTTTTTCGTTATGGAAAGGGCACAAGCCAGTTAAGTTAGCACCTCTGCGTTTGAGGCGCACAAAATCGCCCACCACGTCTTCAATATGGGCTGCATGGAGTATTTCATCTATTTTACTTTGTGGAATCAAATCTTGCCGAAGATAGTGTTTTTGAGAATTGCTTAAAAGGCAAATCATAAATTTTATGTTAGTTGGCAACTTCATATTGGTTCAAACAGAATGGCATTGCTTTTTTCTATTTAACTTTAATTGTAATATTGAGCATGCAGAAGTTGGAATTAAGAACGGTAAACCTTACGCGCTATGATACGCCATTGCGGGAAGGCGGGTCAATGCCTGCCTTGGCTGAAGCCGATGATGGCTTTTTGTATGTGGTAAAATTTAGGGGCGCAGGGCAAGGTGCAAAGGCATTGATAGCAGAATTGATAGGCGGTGAATTGGCTAGGTTATTGGGATTAAGGGTGCCAGAGTTGGTGTTTGTAAATTTGGATGAAGCTTTTGGAAGAACTGAGGCCGACGAGGAAATTCAGGATTTGTTGAAAGCAAGTACTGGGCTCAATTTGGCTTTGCATTTTCTTTCTGGGGCAATTAGTTATGATCCAGTAGTGAGCAAAGTAGATTCACTTTTGGCTTCGCAAATTGTGTGGTTAGATAATTTGATCATGAATATGGATCGCACCGTGCGCAATACAAATATGTTATTTTGGAACAAAGAGCTTTGGCTAATAGATCATGGAGCAGCTTTGTATTTTCACCATGCAGGCAGTAATTGGGATGCAAAAGCCCAACAGCCATTCGGTTTGATCCAAAAGCACGTTTTACTGAAACAAGCCACGCGCTTGGCCGAGGCTGATGCCATTGGTAAATTGGCGCTTACTGAAGATAAGATGAAGGCATTGGTTCAGCTCATTCCAGATCAATGGATAGAGAGCGATTTAATTTATGAGAATACAGCAGCACAGCGAACAGCTTATGCAAATTATTTAATTCAGCGCATACACCATTCAATCAATATTTTGCAGGAGGTGGGTGATGAATAGGAGTTTATTTGAATATGCCATTATTAGGTTTGTGCCTAAGGTTGAGCGCCAAGAATTTGTGAATGTAGGGGTGATTTTATATTGCAAAGATGAGTCGTATTTGGAGATGAAATATTATTTGGATGCAGCAAAAATTGCTGTTTTAGCACCCCAAATAGAAATGGAAGAAATAGCTCAACACTTGCAGTCATTTCATAATATATGTGTGGCAGCAAGCAATAGCGGCGCCATAGGAGAATTAACTGCAGCCGAACGTTTTAGGTGGCTCACAGCAACAAGGAGCACCATGATACAAAGTTCGAAAGTTCACCCAGGGTTATGCCTTAACCCGGAAGAGGCCTTGGAGAAATTGTTTGTAGAGATGGTGGGGTGAGTTTTTTCTTTATGGTTGAATATTATGAGTGAACAGTTTTGCCTGGTAGGTCCAATTAAGATACTCCCCTTTAGAATAATATAAAAGCAATTATTGAAAGGTAAAACAAAATGGGCTGTAAAATTTAATTCAATTGTTTAAATTTGGTATACAAAATTTAAAAAATATACTCATGAAAAAACATCTTTTATTTACACTTATTGGTGCAGTTATATTATTTGTATGGCAATTTATGTCGTTTGCCATGCCCAACTTTCACAAGTCATCTCAGGCATACACGCCATTGCAAGATTCCCTATTAACGGCTATTGAACAAACTGGGTTGAAAGAGGGCATGTATATTTTGGGTCAGCCTAACCCTGCTAACATGAATGAGCAAGCCAAATGGGATGGGGACGTGAAAAAATATGATGGCAAGCCATGGGCGGTTATAAACTACCAAATGAGCAATAGTTTTGCTATGGGCATGAACATGGTTAGAGGAATTTCGGTATGTGCGGTGATTTCATTTATATTATTTTGGCTCATGGGTCAGATGAAGAACAACAGTCTTAAAACCCACATTTTACTTTCCATGGCAGTTGGTTTTATTTCATTTTGCTTTGTACCTTATACCAATTTTATATGGTTCAAGAATCCAGATATCATGGCACATTTGCTGGATGGCATTGCTCCATGGCTAATCTTAGGATGGGTGGGCAATAAATTGTCGGTTTAAAATTATACCATACAAACAAGCGCATAACATTCCTATGCGAGGCTTAAGTTTCAAACTGTGACGTTTTTTTGTTTTTGAAAAAAACGTCACAAGTTGCAAAAAAGTTTTTGGCGTTTTAGCTTGTATTGCATTGATTTATATTGTGCGGAGTGAAGATTTACAAGTACAAAAAAGCCTGATTATAATTGATAATCAGGCTTTTTTGTTTTTGTTCGAGTTGTTATGTAGTCCCTGAAGGACTCGAACCTTCGACCTACGGTTTAGAAAACCGTTGCTCTATCCAGCTGAGCTAAGAGACCGTTTTTTGGAGGTGCAAAAGAAGTGTTTTTTACGCATTAATTCAAATTAATTTGTGTTTTTTTTAACGCGGGCACAAGGGTTGGATATCATACAAGCCCCAACCTTTAGGTTGGGGAGGGATGTGACGGGAGGTTGGGGAGGGATGATGAGAGGATGGGGAAGGATGATGGGAGGATGGAGTTTAGGGTGCCCCATCCTGAAGGATGGGGTTGGTTTGGCGTTTTTTTTTATTATATTTGAGTTAACTAATTATAACCGTATGAAAAAAATTTACTTGTCGTTTTTATTATTTAGCGCTGCTTTTTTAAGGAGCGAAGCGCAAACTTTTTCGGATAACTTTGATAGTTATGCTGCCAATAGCTTTTTGGTTCAGAGCAACTCCGCTTGGAAAACTTGGACTAATAAGCCTGGTGGCGCAGACGATGTTAGAGTTTCAGCAGTAAAGGCCAAGAGTGGCAGTAACGCGCTTTATTTTTCGTCGGTGAGTGCCAGTGGTGGTCCTGCCGATATTGTATTACCTTTTGGAGGAGGTGAGTTAACATCTGGTACTTTTAGTATGAGCATGTGGATGTTTGTTGATGCCCAAAAGAAGGCCTATTTTAATTTACAAGAACAAACAACTTTAGGCATTGGATGGAGCATAGATGTTAACTTTGATTCTTTGGGTAAATTCAATATTGTGAATACTACTGCAGGGCTTTTGTTAAGTGGTAACTACAACCAAAATGAATGGATTAAAGTTGCCATGAATATAAATTTGAGTACCAATACTTGGGATTTTTTAATCAATGATGTGAGCAAAGGAACTTTCCAAAACACTTATAGAAAAATTGCTTCAATGGATATTTTTCCAACGCAAAATAGTTCTTATTATATTGATGATGTTAGTTATACCATTACACCTGCAACAACTAGCACATTAAATGCATCAGTAACTTTTATTGATAAGGTTTTGGGAAAGTTGGCAGGTCAGCAAACAACTCCAACTGTTGAAATCAAAAATTTAGGTTCAAGCCTAATTACTTCTGCTGCTATTGATGTGGTTTATAATGGAAATACTATTAGCAAAAATGTAAGCGGTTTGAACCTAGCCGCTAATGCTATGACTACAATTACCATGGATAATAGTATTACCATTGTACCAGGAAACAATGTTTTAACAGCAAATGTGAAACAGGTAAATGGTATTGCAGATGACAATGCCAATGATAATGTAAAAACCATTTCTGTTAATCCAATAACACCCGCATTTGGAAAAATGGTAGTGGCTGAAGAAGCTACTGGAACCTGGTGTACTTGGTGCCCAAGAGGAGCTGTTTGGATGCGCAATATGGATGAAAAATACAAAGGGTTTTTTCTTGGTATTGCTGTACACAACAATGACCCAATGGAAAATGCCAATTATGATGGTGGCTTAGGAACTATATCTAGCGGCTACCCAAGCGCAGTTGTTGATAGAGGAATAGATATTGACCCTTCTGCAATGGAGCCTGATTTTATTGAACGAGTTCAGGTAGCCCCTAAAGGTGGCATCAAAGCTGGTGCAATTTACACAGCAAGCAACAGAGAATTAAAGGTGAGTTTAACTACTAAATTTAATTCCAACGTAAGTGGTAATTATAAATTGGCATTTGTTTTAATTGAAGACAGTGTAACCGGCAGTGGCGCTGGTTGGGATCAAGTAAACGCCTATGCAGGTGGTTCAAGAGGAGTAATGGGAGGTTTTGAAAAGTTGCCAAATCCAGTACCTGCTTCTATGATGGTTTATGACCATGTTGGAAGAATTATATATCCTAATTTCAAAGGATTATCAAATGCATTTAGCTCGAATATCAACGTCAACGATTCATTTACACATAACTTTACAGTAACGCTTGATCCCAGTTGGAAGCTTGAAAGGTTGCATGTGGCAGGATTGTTAATTGATCCAAGCGGCCGGATAGATAATGGTTCAAACACTGATTTAAACAAAGCTATTGCCAATGGATTTATAAGTGGAACAAGTGTTTTATCAGTTAACGCAATAAATATCGGTTCGAACCAAATAAAGATATACCCAAATCCAAGTAAGGGTATTTTCAATATAAACATTTTTAACTTTATGAATGACAAGGCGTTTGTATCTATATATAATGTGGAAGGTAAATTGATGCAAACTCAAAATATCTTAGAGGAAAATACAACAATAGACGCTTCTTCTTGGCCGGCAGGTTTATATATAGCAACCATTCAAACTGAGTTAGGAGTTAAGCAAATAAAATTGGTAAAGGAGTAATTACCTCACTTAAATTAATTACATATTCAAAAAAAATCCAGCCTAGCTGGATTTTTTTTGCTCTTTTTTTCGCGATTTATTCAATTGACCTTGTAATTGATTTAGTTTTTATAGGATTATTTTAGGGTAAAATCAATGCAGTAAATAGGATAAATAATTTTTTTAATAAACTTTTTCCTAGATATAGGATTGTTTGACATTTTTTAATTTCCAACCTTGCACTTACAATTAGACTATGAAACGAATACCTCTACCCAGAACCCAATTCCAGAATCCAACCTCTTTGTTACGCTATGGCTTTGGCTACCAGAGCAGGTTGGGACTGGAGTGGTTATTAAAGAAACTTCCGATGAAACAAATGCCTCTACCCCAAGGCAACCCCCTTCCAAACACACTACCTCTTTACTAAGCTGCGGCTACCAAAGAAGGTTGTGTTTGGGGGATTGCTCACCTACCTTAATCTCCAAACTTTTTTCACAGGCTAACAAAAAAACTATTATGTCGCACATAAAAATTTACATTCATGTGGTGATGGTTACCCACAAACGCAAGTCTTTATTATCTATGGAAAATAAGGATTTATTATGTAATCATATTTTATCTAACTGTAAGCAGAAAAATATTCATTTGCTCAATATTAACGGATGGCAAGACCATCTGCATGGACTGATTTCATTGGGTGCAAATGAATCAATTGGTGAGGTAATGAACCTTATTAAAGGTGAGGCTTCATATTGGGCTAACAGGAATTTATCACTCAATGAAAAATTTTCTTGGGGGAATGAGTATTATGCTGCTTCTGTTTCCTATTATGATTTGCATGAGGTTAATGATTATATTAAGAATCAGGAAGACCATCATTCTTCTTCGTTAAAAAAAATTAGAATTGGCAAGCCGTTTTCAATTGATGGTTGGCAGGATTAACCTCAACCACGCGCGTTTTGCGGTTGGAGCTCTGACAAGCCCCAACCTTCAGGTTGGGGACCCGATGTTGGTGTTGAGGTTGAGGACCTGATGTTGGAGATGAGGTTGGGGGCCTGTTGTTGGTGTTGAGTGTCGCCCCAACCTGAAGG
>CAMCJW010000152.1 GCA_945875195.1 Chitinophaga pinensis
TAATTGCTCCGGTAACTGCCCCTGGCATAACCATAGCAACTATTGTATTACCATCATTGGATATGGGAATAGCCGAAACCCCACCAATTGTTAATGCGGTAAATGGGCTTAAATTAAACCCCCTAATTGTTACCAAACTTCCAACCGATCCGTTTAAAGGTGAAACAGCAGTAATTGTTGGATTACCTGAAAAATATACGCAAGAGGCTCCACGATTACTATTACTCGCAGGTCCACCAACAATGGCAGTAGTACCATCGGCACTAATACACACTGAATTACCCTGGTATGCACCACCTATAAAACCAGTTCCTACTAATTTGTCTCCTCGCTGAGTCCAGGTGCTTCCGCTACGGGTAAAAATCCAGGCCGCGCCTACAAAGGTATTATCCCAATTACCACCAACAATGGCGGTATTGCCATCTGCGCTAATGCTTACTGAATTTCCTTGTCGTGCTGTCCATATACTACCTGTACCCACCAATTTATTGCCTTGTTGGGTCCATGTAGTTCCGCTTCGTGTATAAATCCAAGACGCACCTCTACCGGAACTATCTACGGCACCACCAACAATGGCCGTGTTGCCATCTGCGCTGATGCAAACGGACGTACCTTGTTGCGCTGCACCCGTATTACCTGTCCCCACTAATTTACTGCCTTGCTGGGTCCAAATTCCCCCGCTGCGCGTAAAAACCCAAGCTGCCCCTTGATTGCTATTATCTGACCAACCACCAACAATGGCAGTGTTGCCATCTGCGCTAATGCTCACAGATTGGCCTTGCCTGGCTGCACCAATATTACCTGTACCCACCAATTTACTTCCTTGTTGTGTCCAAACGCCAAATCTACGGGTAAAAATCCAAACAGCGCCTTGATTGGTATTATCTGCCCAGCCGCCAATAATGGCAGTATTTCCATCTGCGCTAATGCTCACAGATTGGCCTTGATATGCAGCACCAATATTACCTGTACCCACCAATTTACTTCCTTGTTGTGTCCAAGTACTTCCGCTGCGCGTAAAAATCCAAGCTGCACCCATATTGGCATTATCTCCAAATCCACCAACAATAGCCGTGTTACCATCTGCACCAATGCCTACAGAAAAGCCTTGTCTTACCATATTACTTGTCCATCCTGTACCTATAAGTTTAAGACCTTCTTGTGTCCAAACTCTATTATTATTGCGTGTAAAAATCCATACTGCTCCTCTAGAGCTACTATCAAATGGTGCACCAATAATGGCAGTATTGCCATCTGCACTTACACTCACAGATTCCCCTTGATTTTGAGAAGAACCTGTAGCTCCTAATCCAATCAATACATTACCTTGTTGTCTGTTTGGAATTAGCGAAGGGGTAAATGAAAAACTACTTGTTGTGTTTGCTGTACCCACAGCATTTGTAACAGAAATAACACCAATGCTGGTTCCGGGCATTACCATGGCAACCAAAGTGCTGTCATCTTTTGAAACAATGATGGAGCTAATACCACCTATGGTTAAAGCTGAAGATGAAATTAAATTTGTTCCTCTTATGGTAACCAAACTTCCAATAGCACCAGTTGAAGGAGTAAAGGAGGTAATGGTTGGTGGTAAAATGGGTGTATTTACAAATACCCAAGCTGCACCTTTTAATCCATCATCTTTTTTACCACCCACAATAGCAGTATTTCCATCTGCACTAATACTTACACACTCACCTTGTTCTGCGGCTCCAATATTGCCTGTGCCCACTAATTTACTGCCTTGCTGTGTCCATGTGCTTCCACTTCGTGTATAAATCCAAGCTGCCCCTCGATTTGCATTATCATTAAACCCCCCAACAATAATCTTGTTGCCATCTGCGCTGATACTTACTGCAAAACCTTGCCGTGCAGCACCTATATAGCCTAAACCAACTAATTTGGGTCCTTGCTGGCTCCAAACACCTCCACTACGGGTAAAAACCCATACTGCGCCATGAAGTAAACTGTCATTAGGTCCTCCAACAACCGCTGTATTTCCATTTGCACTAATGCTTACAGACCATCCTAGAGCTACTGTTCCACCACCAGCAGTTACCGAACCTGTGCCCACTAATTTGCTGCCTTGTTGGGTCCATGTATTTCCGCTACGGGTAAAAATCCAAGCAGCACCTATTGAGGAGTTATCTGCCCAGCCGCCAATAATGGCAGTATTTCCATCTGCGCTAATGCTTACTGAAGTTCCTTGATATGCAGCACCAATATTACCTGTACCTACCAATTTACTTCCTTGTTGGGTCCATGTACTTCCATTGCGGGTAAAAACCCATGCTGCCCCTTGGTTTGTATTATCACCAGATCCACCAATAATGGCTGTATTTCCATCTGCACTAATACTTACCGAGCCTCCTTGAGATGAATTACCAATATTACCAGTTCCTACCAATTTATTGCCTTGTTGGGTCCAGGTACTTCCGCTGCGTGTAAAAATCCAGGCCGCGCCTACAAAGGAATTATCTGTATTGCCACCAACAATAGCGGTATTACCATCAGCGCTAATACTCACTGAAATACCTTGTTGTGCAGCATTGATATTACCTGTACCTACCAATTTATTTCCTTGTTGGGTCCAAATACCCCCGCTTCGGGTATAAATCCAAACAGCGCCAGAGCCGCCAGCATCAGCCCAACCACCTACAATAGCAGTATTCCCATCAGCACTAACGCTTACGGCACCTTGTTGGGAGTTTCCCGTGCGGCCTGAACCCACTAAACTGCCGCCTTGTTGGATATGAGTGGTAGCATTAGGATTTGGCGAAGGAGTAATTGTAAAATTGCTGCCACTTGTAGCGCTGCCACCTGCGGTAGTAATAACAATACTTCCCGTAGTTGCCCCGGGCATAACCATAGCTACCAAACTGGTGCCTGTGTTTGAAACAGCAATGGCACTAACACCGCCAATGGTTAACCCGGTTGGTGCGTTTAGGTTTGTACCGGTAATGGTAACTAAACTTCCTACCAGTCCGCTTGAAGGAGTAAAGGAAGTAATAGTAGGTACTTGCGCCAGTAAATTGGTAGCAAAAAACAAGGCTACCACAAAGGGTACCTTTATAAATAAATTGGTTAATTTATTTTTCATATTAAACTTTGTAAATAGTCGTACAAAGATTATTTATAAAGTTTTGCCAATTTTTTTTTTGGGACGAAATACAAATAATTGTATACGATAGAAAAAATGAAGAATTATTTGTTTAAGCAGCAATTTTTAACCGGCAAATGCCCCTTAAAAATACTATTCAAACTCAAAATCTAAAATAACTACAGCTCCATTGTTATTGCTAAATTCAATTTTGCCATGTAATTGTTCTGCTAATAACTTTAATAGTTTCAATCCAAATGAATTCAATTGAGAAACATTTTGAGGGAAACCGGGTCCGTTATCCCTAAATATAAACTGATATTTATTTTCTTGAATATGTAAAATATCAATACTAATGTTAAGTATTTTATTGAAATTAAATGCGTGTTTAATTGAATTGGTAACCAGTTCGTTTGCAATTAGTACCAAGGGCACCATCGTATTAATATTAATTTTCAAATCACACGCAACGGTAATTTTAAATTCAAACTGTTCCTTAGTAATACCATATTGAGGCGAAATAGTATCAACAATATCAAACAGATAATCTTTAACCGTTATGCCACCTAAGCTTTCTTGCAAATACAATTTTTGGTGCGCATTGGCAATAGATAAAAACTGATTGCTTGTTTGCATTAAGATATTTACCAATGTTTGGTCATCTTTGGTTCTGGATTGCATACGAAGCATGGAAGCCACTGTTTGGAAATTATTTTTAACCCGATGATTTAGTTCATGAATGAGTGCTTTTAAATCCTCTCCTTGTTTAGCAATAATATTATTTGCAGCTTTTTGCTTTTTATAGTTTTTGTAATAATTTATTCCTAAAGCCACAAATGATAGTAATGCAAATAGCAATAGCCACCTAATGATAGCTTCATTATAACTATTTTGGTTCATAAGCATAATCTCATTAGCCATTGCTTTGTTAAAAGCCAATTGATGTTTCTTTTCTGCCTCCGATTTGGATATTAATTTTGAATATTCAAAACTTAGTTTTTGTTCCTTAATTTGTTGTTCATATTTAAGCTTTTGTTTCTCCTTTTCAGTTTTAGCTAATGCTTGTTTATGTTGGTATTCAAATTCAATGGCTTTTAAGGCCATAAGCTTTTGATGGGCCAAGTTCTTCTTTTCAAGTTCGTACTGAAATTGGGATTGTAGCATTTTTTCGGAATTGTCTTTATTAATTATGCTATCCTTGTATTGTACATATATTTTGTAATGATTGTAGGCATTTTCCCAATTGTTTGCCAAGCTATCAACCTCAGATAATAATTCGTACGAATCTCTGATTAATTGCTTTGCACCTAATGCTTTTGAAAACTTTATGGCACTATCTAAATATACTCTTGATAATTGCAACTCATGTAAGGCTTTGTAAATACAAGCTAAATATATATAGCAGCGTGTAATACCAAAATCATTTTTTATTGTTTTTTGAAATTTTAAAGCTTTAAAATTACAGTCTAGTGCTTTATCATATTCTTTTAATGCACAATACGTGTCACCAATATTTAAATTAACTATAGCTAGCCCCGATATGTCGCCATATTCCATACCAATCTTCAGTGCTTCCTGATAGTTTTCCAATGCTTTTTTATAGTTTCCTGCATGGTTATATATGGTGCCAATATTATTATACGAACCTAAAAGCCCTTTTCTATCATTTAATTCGTTACGTAATTTAAATGCGGCTATATGGTATTTTAAAGCGTCATCATAATTCCCAATTTTTGAACTAATGTTGCCCAAATTAGAGTAAGAACGCGCCAATCCCTTTTTGTCTTTTAAGGCTTCTCTTATTTTGAGTGCTTCTAAATGGTTTTTTAAGGCCTCCGGATAGTTTGATAAGTTGTTGTTTACAAGGCCAATACTACTAAAAGCAATAGCAACTGCTTCTTTATAATCTATTTCCCTACCTATTTTAATTGCTTTATCAAGGTTTTGTAGCGCCAAACGATATTCGCTTTTCTTTTGATACAATTCACCTAAGAGGTTATAAGAATTTACTTCACCTCTTTTAAAATTTAGTTTTTGGGCTAGCGCCAACGCTTCAATTGTAATTAGCTCCGCCTTTTTAAAGTCAGCTTTATATATTAATGCTGAAGATAAAATATTTAATATATTTACCCTTGTAGTATCAATTTTAAAATGGTTTTTTTTAGGTGCTAAAGCTCTTAAAATTTGGTTTTTCGTTAATTCATTTTCTAAAGAATCAATAACATTAACCTTAGTTTGAGAATGGACATAATTAACTATACAAAACAGGGATAGAAAAAAAAAGAAATATGCTATTCTCATATAAAACTTATTTAATAATTTATTCTAAAAGCAAGCTACGTTTTTTTAAAAATAAAAATAAAAGGGACGAAATGCATATTTTTGTACACCATCTAAATGTTTAGCCTTTTATAAACTAATTCACGCTCTTGTCTGCTCAAAGGAATTTTTAAATCACCCACAGCGATAAAATTGGAATTAAATCCAGTAACATGGTTTAAATTTACAACATATTGCCTATGACATTTTATAAATGACTCAGGTAATTTTTCCATTAATTTTTTTAAGGAACTCCTTAGGGTATATTTTTTATCTATCGTTATTATATCTACATAGTTCTTGTCTGATTCAAACCACAAAACATCTAGAATGGGGATTTTAACGTAATATTTTTTTTCTTTAAAAATTAAATTTTTACCTATAAAAAATTCAAAATCCTCCTCTTCCATAATTTTCAATTCATCCCGTTTCTCAACCTCCTCTTTAGTGGAATAAAAATTAAATAAGGCCACTTCTATGGTTGCTAATAACAAAGTTTCGTTAAATGGTTTTAACAAAAAACCTATGGGTTTAGTATGCTTCACCTTTTTAATTGTTTCAGAATCGCAGTAAGAAGTTAAATAAATAAAGGGTATCTCATGGTTTTTATTTATGTAGTCAGCCAAATCTAGCCCTGTATGTTTATGATTTAAATTAATGTCGAGCATTACTAAATCTATTCTTTTCTGATTAATGGTTTCTATTGCTGTAGCATAACTATTGGCCCTATACACACTTTTATAGCCAACGGCTTCCAAGGTTTCTTTCAGGTCTTGTGCTATCATAACCTCGTCTTCTACAATTAGTATTTTGAAAGATGTATTCATCAATTTTTTATATTCCCCGAATTTAAGATAAATGCAATAATTTGATAAAAAAAAATACAAAACCAAAAAGTTGGATAATGAAACTATTTGGCCACCTACAACTTTTCTTGACTTTCCACAAAATTAATCATTGGGGGAATAAGTTTGGTTGGAAATTTGAAACTGATTTTACTTTTATGAAGTTTACTTACCCTATTTTAGTCTATTTAGAAGATTGTATATACCACCCGCCATTGTGTAGTTTAAAAATTTGGTATTTCATAAAATCGATTAGACATGAAATAAATTTTCTGAAT
Organism: Chitinophaga pinensis; assembly: GCA_945875195.1. Taxonomy (GTDB): domain Bacteria; phylum Bacteroidota; class Bacteroidia; order UKL13-3; family UKL13-3; genus B1. Next base: position 6,543 of record CAMCJW010000152.1, read on the forward strand.
GATTATTTTAAGCTTTAAGTTTATTCCGTAATTTCTCAACAAAGTCGTATCCTGTCCACAAGCTGAAAATGAAATACAAATTGTCAAAATAAAAAGTAGTCCTTTCATTGTCTGAATGTCGCACTTATAATTGGGCATAATCGGGTCACACAAGGGAGTTTCACCCTTACGTTCCCACGGAACCGTGCTTGAAAGTCTCCCATCACCCCGCCTATGCGGGGGCTATTCTAGTTTCATCACGAATGTATTTATTCATCATGTATTTACCAATATCCAGTGTGGAAATAATTGAGGGGTGGTTTTGAACTTTCCCCTAAGAGGCCTTTTGGAAGTCCTAAGGCAGTTGTTGAGTATCTTGGAAGATATACACACAAAATTGCTATTAGCAACAATAGAATTAAGGAGATAGGGAAAGACACAGTAAGCTTTACATACAAAGATTACAAGCAAATGGCGCAGAAAAAAGAAATGACCCTTAGCCATGCTGAGTTTATCAGAAGGTTTGCAC
>CAMCJW010000153.1 GCA_945875195.1 Chitinophaga pinensis
CCAAGAGAGCGCTTGCAAGCAAGTTGGGCATACCAACAATCACTTTTCGCACAACAAACCGCACTCAACAAGGCAGCAATTCCTGGCATTACTTGGATTGAAAGAGGACCTAAAAATTGTGGCGGCAGAACCCGCTCCTTGATGGTTGATTTAAATGACCCCACCAAAAAAACAGTATGGGCTTGCGCAGTGGCTGGTGGTATTTGGAAAACCACAGATATTACCGCGGCAGAGCCAAATTGGTCAACCAACAATGACTTTTTCCAAAACTTAGCCATTACGCACATCAACCAAGCACCTTCCAAACCCCAGGTTATGTATTTCTGCACAGGCGAAGGCAATGGCAACCTAGATGCTGTGAGAGGCCTTGGCGTATGGAAATCTATCAATGGAGGAAAAAATTGGTACCAGTTAGCAAGCACCAATAATGGCAATTTTTACTATTGTCAAAAAATAGTTTCAATTGGTATGGGAGATACTGTTTTGGTATTAACCAAAGCTGGAATTTATAGATCTGCCAATGGAGGAAATACTTTTACAAAAGTGCTTGGTTCAGGCATTGCCTCTGCTGGTAATAATGCATACGATTTGGAAATAATGAACAATGGCACCATGTACGTAACCATGAGCAATGGCTCAAGCACAGGTGGCACCATTCACAAATCATACAACACAGGTGTTACATGGTCGAACCCATTGCCCATGCCAAGTTACATGCCTGGCGATGAAATGGAAATAGCCGTTTCGGATGTGGATACCAATATCATGTACGTGCTGGTTGAAAGCAACAGTAGAATTTCGGGCATATTAAAAACAAGCAATGCGGGTGCTAGTTTTGATTCGCTTGCAAAATATCCAGTTGATGCAGATAAAGGCGTTTCTAGATCTACCTATCCAAGAGATTTTAGTAGAAGCCAGGCTTGGTACGATTTAAGTTTAGCGGTTGATCCAAATAATGCAAATGTTGTGGTGGTTGGAGGTGTTGATTTATTTAAAACAAATAACAGTGGTAACTCTTGGACTCAAATCTCTCATTGGTATGGCGGTTTTGGTATTCAAGAGGTACACGCCGACCAACATTATGCTTATTTTGAACCTGGCAATTCAAATGTTTGTTATTTTGGTAATGATGGTGGGATTTATAGGAGTGCCAATTTTACCCAAGCAATGCCAAGCATTACAACAAAAGAAATTAACTACAATACTACCCAATTCTATGCCTGCGATATCCATCCAACTCTTGGTTCAAACCAATATATAGCAGGTGCGCAAGACAATGGTTCGCATTCATTTAGTCAAGCCCAAATTGGCAATTCTGTTAGGGTTACCGGTGGCGATGGCGCATTTTGTCACATAGACCAAGACCAACCACAATATTGGTTTACCTCTTATGTTTATACCAGTTATTACAGGTCAACCAATGGTGGTTCTAGCTTTTCAAATGTAATGAATACTGGTGGTGTTCAAGTAGGAAGTTTTATCAGCCCAAGTGATTACGACGACCTCAATAACCGCATGTATTTAGCTGGCAACAATGGCTTTTTTGTTCGTTGGAATAATCCTCAAACAGGCAATTCTATTAGCTTTGATACGGTTGCCTTGTTTGCTGGTGGACAAGTAACCCATGTTAAAGTTTCTCCAAATGTGAGTAACCGAGTTTATTTTGGACTCAACAATGGCAGAATAGTGCGCGTTGATAATGCCAATATTTCTAATGGAATTGATTCGGTTATCAACCTAGGAAAAGGCATGACAACAGGAAATATTTCTTGCGTAGAAGTGGAAACTGGTAATGAAAATCATATAATAGTTACCTCCAGTAATTATGGTGTTAATAGCATTTGGGAAACCAAAAATGGCGGACAAACTTGGGGAAGCGTGGAAGGCAATATGCCAGATATGCCTATCCGCTGGGCATTGTTTAATCCAAACAATCCTATACAAGTTATGGTAGCAACTGAGCTAGGAGTTTGGAGTACCGATAGTTTAAGAGGTACCAATACCAATTGGCAACCCAGCAACAATGGGTTTGCAAACGTAAGAACAGATATGTTAAAATTGCGCCAATCTGATTTTCAGGTGGTAGCTGCAACGCATGGAAGAGGCATATATACTTGCAACATTTTCTCGCCATCAAATGCAGATTTTAAAGTGGATAAACGAGTAGCTTATATTGGTTCAAAACTAAATTTTACAAGTGTGGGTGAAGGAGTAACTTCTTATGAATGGGATTTTGGAGATGGCACAAAAAGTACACTTAAAAATCCAGTGAAGGAATACAATGCACCTGGTTTATATGAAGTAAAATTAAGCATCAATGCCGGCCAAAAAAGCAATGTGATTGATTCATTTATTCAAATCTTACCATCTCGCGGCATTCCATATTTGGCAGCCAATGGCGGCAATTTTGAAACTAACCTCAATGATTTTGGTCCAGAGTTAATCAATGGCATTTCATTCGAAAGAGGTAATTCAAACATGCAAGGTAAAGATGGTGTGGTAAGTGGCATCAATGCTTGGGTTACCAGTTTAAGTTCATACTATCCCATCAATACCGAGGCAAGGTTATATACACCCATTTTTAACTTCACAAAAGCTGGCAACTATACCTTGTCTTACCAGGTAAAAAATGTATTCGAAACGGCATATGATGGATACAACTGGGAATACAGTTTAAATGCTGGCGATAGTTGGACAATTTTAGGCAATGATGTGCAGGCAAATTGGTATGATTACCCCAACAATGATTCCAGTAAAACTACTGCATTTCCGGTTAATTTGGCCTTTTTTAATGCAAACAATTTAGCCTATACCACCAAGCAATTTGATGTTTCAACTTTAGCAGGAAATCCCAAAGTTTGTTTTAGGGTTATTTTTAAATCGGATAGCAACAATACCAATCCTGGAATGGCCATAGATGATTTTGAAATTACCGGACCAGCGAACAATCCATTGGGAATTAAAAATGAAACTGAAAAGTTGATTCAATACAGTTATGCGTTTGGTTCAAACAGTATTTTAATGAACAGCAAGCAACAACATTTAAACATGCGTATTTGGAGCCAATCTGGACAATTGATACAGCAAAATACCATTGGTTATGGCTCAAATACCATTCAGTTGGATAACTTGGCAAAAGGCATTTATTTGATGGAAATAACTGATGATTATGGCCGCAAACAGGTAGAAAAGTTGTTGTGGCTTGGCCAATAAAAAAGTTCGGTTTGAACCAAAAATGAGTTAGAAAATATAGACTAGCTTTTTGGTTTCAAAAAACTCCTCTTCAAAATAGTTACTGAGTGGAATTTCTTCTACTACAAGTTTTTTGTTGATTTGCTTCAGGGCTTTGTACTCTTCTCGTAAATCGCCACCTTTTAAGAATATATACCCATTTATTTTGGCGTTAAATTCTTCTTTGGCATCAACATATTGTTGCGTCCATTTATACAATTGCTCTGTTGGCGCAACTGCCCTGGCAGTAATAAAGTGAAAACTTTCCTTTAACTGCTCTACCCTACCAATGGCAAAATCAGTATTTTCTAGTTTAATAGCCTCTGATATTCCTTCGGCAACTTTAATTTTTTTAGCAATAGAATCAACCATGGTAAAGGTGCTTTCTGGAAACATAATAGCCAGCGGAACACCAGGAAAACCGCCACCTGTGCCAATATCCAACACCCTTGAGCCCGGTTTAAAAGAAATAAATTTGGCAATGGCTAAGCTATGTAAAATATGCTTTTCATACAAAGATTCAATGTCCTTCCTAGAGATAACATTTATTTGTGCGTTCCATTCCTCATAAAGTGACTTTAAAGCGCTAAATTGCTCTAGCTGCTTGGCACTCAAATGAGGAAAATATTTTTCGATGATTTCCAATTACCAGATTTTTTTTTGCTTGGTGAATAATCCCACTGAACCAAATATGAAAATATAGAGCAAATAAATTACATCTAAAAATGGCAAAAACCATAATAACTGTATACCTTGTAATTTCTTCAATACCCCATATAAAATAACGTTTTGAACCAAAAGTCGGAACAAATAAATACCTAATACTATTTGCCAATTGAACATGAATACCAATAACAAAATCATTGACGTATAAAAAAGAAGATGCGATGCATAATAGCCGCCCAAAAATACTTGGTGTTTCAATTGATAAAATTTGCCAGTACTGCTATGGCGGGTTTTTTGGCGTTGCCATTCCTCATAGTTCTTTTTAGGTTCGGTGAGCATAAAACTCTGAGGATTGAGCTGTATGGCAACATTGTTAGCAGTTGCAGTCTGGTTAACGTGCAAATCATCATCACCACTTAAAATATGCTGGTGTTTTGCAAACCCTTTGTGTTTAAAAAACAATTCTCGGGTATAGGCCAAATTTCTTCCTACTCCCATAAATGCATTCTTGCCCAATGCAGCAGAAAAATAGGCCATAGCAGTAAAGCAAGATTCAAATCTTATAAATAGGTTCAGAAATGTATTGTATTTTCTATAAGGCGAATACCCCAAAACTATTTCTTTGTTGTTATCAAATTTACTTTGCATCAACCTTAACCATTGGTTACTGGCGGGTACACAATCGGCATCGGTAAAAAACAAACAACTATTTTGTGCGGCTTTTATACCAAGTGTTAAGGCAAATTTTTTGCCAGTTGGATACTTTTCTTGTTCTTTAATTTCACAAATTTTTAAGTGAGCATATTGCTCTTGGTAATATTCAAGCAATTTCTGGCTATCGTCCCAACTGCAATCATTCACTACAATTACCTCAAAATTTGGATAATCTTGATCCAATATAAATTTGAGATTTTTTTCTAGGTTATTGTATTCATTTCTGGCAGCTATAATAACAGATACAGCAGGTAATTGATGATTATTTTCCGTACTTTTTGCTTTAAAGAACGACAAACGTGAAAATACGCCAAGGTAATAAAAGGCTTGAACCAAAGTGCTCAACACCAAAACAACAAAAATGAAAAGCACCCAATTATTTTGAAACTCCAACATAAGCAACAAATGTAAAACCTCCCATGCTTATTGTGCTATTGTAATATCAACAACCTGTGTATAGTGTATACTATCAGAAACGATATCCAACCTGAAACACCATGCGGTAGCCGAAATCACTGGTAAATGCGTTACCTTTTTTGGTAAAAGTGCTTTTGTCTACCAAAAATTGTGCTGCAGGATAATTATCAACCAAATATTCTTTGATATTGCTTAACAAGGCCTCTCCTTCTTCGTTGGTAATAGCGTTGGATAACTTTCCTTGGTACCTATAAAAACCCATTCCTGGACCAAACAATATTAAATCGAGGGCTATTCGGTCTTTAAAAAGCAAAAATTGATACCCAAGTTGGAAACCAGCTACCAAAACATCCAATCTGTTTTTAATTTCAAAATCAAGTGAGTTTCCTGAAGTAAAATTTAAACTTGCCTTATTGTCTCTTTTCATTAAAGTATAATAGCAATAGGGCCCAATATACACGCCTCTTGGGGCTAAATGTTTGTTCTCTTTTTTAAGATAAAACCTATAATCACCCGCTAAAATAAAACCACTTCCTTTGCTATCTTTTTCTATACTAAAGCTATCTAAATTGATATTGATTAATTTAGGAAAAGCATTCAAACCAAAATTTATACTAAAAGATTGGTGGGGAGAAACCACTCTTTCGTAACCAAATGTGGCCTTTGTATTGGCAAAAAAAGCACTACTCGAAAAGTTGTACCTAATGGTGTTCTTATACTGCTTGGTTGTTTGGGTTGAATCTTTGCTTGTTTCTGAGCCAAAAGCTGAACCTAATAAGGTAATTAAACAAACAAGTAGTAGTTTTATTTTTATGCCAAGAAACCTCATAGCTGTATTCAAATTATCTGAAAAGAGACTTTGTAATTAGAAAGCAAATATGACTTTTTTTTGTAATCAATCAAAACCCAAGAGCTTTATAATTTGCTCCAATTGCCAATCTTCAATAGGGTCATATTCCTCCTTTAAGTTTGCATCAAAAACCTTTGCCATGCCCTGCCAATATATCGCAGTTAAATCTCCTCTATAGGTTTGCAATAAATCATAGGTGGTTTTGCCTGTTTCTCTATAAATCAGTTTTATCAAAATCTTACCTTGGCTCCTAGTAAGATTTTTTAAATCATCCATAAACTGATTTTTAATCGATTTTTCGGTTCTTTTGAGGTATTCTTTTCTTGCCTTTTCACTTGGCATAACTTGCAAGTTTTGCTCCATTAATTGAAACCTAAAACTGGCCATTTTTGCATAAGGTAAAACCTTTTTAACATTGTAAACCAAGCGTTGGTATTTCTTCTCGTAATTAGAATCCTTTTGCGCCTCTACTATAAAATCTGGCAGGGTAAAGGCATAGTTGGCAGAGTCGGGCCCAACCTGACTCCAAAGCATATTTCTAGATAAAAATAATGCTAAAAAAAGTACGACTATTTTATAATTGAAAATTGGTTTCACAGCAGTATTAATTGGATCAAATACTAGGAAGAAAATTTCATGCCAATTTTTTCTTGTGTTTGGTGATAAGAATCACCAAACCAACAATTGAACCTATAATAAATACAGATGAAATGAGCTCTGCTTGGGTAATGTGTTTACTTAATATATTATAAGTGGTATTTACCCTAATTTTTTCAATGGTAAATCTTTCTAAACCGTTCAATAATAAATAAAACAAAAAGAAGGTGCCCGGAATAGTAAACTTCTTCCTAATTACCCAAAGAAAAGCAAAAAGTAGTATGCAAATTACCGCTTCATACAAGGCTGTTGGGTATACTGGATTTAATAATTGATTACAATGCATTCCTTCACAGCCGGGTATTGGCACTCCTTCATTTAAAACATTATTTGGATACCTGTATGCCCAAACCCAATCTGGTAAAAAGCTCAGCCAATCTGGCTTTGGCGCTAAATTATCTACACCCCAATCTCCATCGCCACTTAATTGGCAGCCAATTCTTCCTGTTCCATAAGTTAACATCAGGGCAGCGGCGGCAGAATCGCAGGTATGCCAGGCTGGAA
>CAMCJW010000154.1 GCA_945875195.1 Chitinophaga pinensis
TGCAAATCAAGACATTTCAAAAGCCTATTTCGGAGATGCCTTTAAATTTTATTTTACCGATTTGTTTGAAGGTATGGAGGCTCGTTATTATGTTAAGAATAATGGATATTATTTCTTTGCAAATAATCCAATTATTCTGAAGGTTTTAAAAGAAAAGTGGCGCTCAGAAAAATTGCTGGTGAAGCAAGATTTTTATAAGAATTATAGTAATAAATTATCGCCAAATAGTAACCTTGAAATTTTGATATTAAACGAACACGCGCCTAAGTATGCTATCAATTTTTTAAATAACAATTGGTTTAGTATTATCAACCAAAATATGGGCGCCATAAAACGAGCCCACTTCCAAGCAATTCAATTTGCAGGCAGTAATGATAAGATATTTGCCACTCAAATTTATACCCACTTCGATATTGCAAAGGCCGAAAGAACTGAAAAGGTTTGGAATATCCCTTTAGATTCTGACCTAGTGGTGCAGCCTCAGGTTATGTATAATTACAGTATTGGTTCTCAAGTTATCATGGCTCAAGATGCGAAAATGCAATTGTATATGATTGACCGCGATGGGAAAGTTTTATGGAAGCAAAAAATAGATGATAAGGTAATTTCAAAGTTTGACGAAATTAATATTTATAACAATGGAAAACGACAATGGGTTTTTAATACAGCTCATTACATCTATGTTATTGATGATTTAGGTAAAAATTTGTCTGGTTGGCCCGTTTGGATTCCAACAGGAACAACATTTCCAATTAGTGTGTTTGACCCAAATAATGATAGGAATTACCAAATATTTGCAACTGGAAATTACTTTAAAATCTCAGCATTCAATCAACAAGGTAGATTAATCCCAAGCTGGAATCCGAAAGACATTTGGCCAAATTTAAAATCAACTATTGGAACGTTTAAGTTTGGAGGTCAGCAGATATATTATGGATTAAACGAAAGGGGTAAAATTCAATTTCTAAATTCTACAGCCAAGCCATTTGATCAAATAAAAATAGATAGTAGTTTTACTTTTCTAGATGTTAAAATCGAATCAATTGATACCGGACAAATAAACATAACCGCTTTAGATTCTAACCAAATTATTAGAATCAAATATTATACCACCAAAACAGCCAAAATCAATAGAATTCCAGCCAAGCAGTTTAAGTCTTTTCACATTTCAAAAAATGAAGGGAGCCAAATAAGTTACCTGCTTTTTGGCAATAACAACTTAGCTCTTATAGATCAAAATGCTAATTTATTGCTAGAAAAGAAGGCAACCTACAACCCAAGTGCTCAAACACAATGGGCTTTTATTGGAAATGGGTATAAGCTAATTTACCAAGATTCATTGGCCAAAACACTAAATATAGAAAATTCGAAAGCCGAACCTTACAAGCCATTTCCAATGAAAGTAGAAAGTCCGTTTGCCATTGGAAATTTATTCAATGAAGCGGATAATTGGTTAATATTTGCAAACGGTAACCAATTGAATTTATACCGAATCAAATAATGGTATCAAAAAGACTGATTTATATACAGACAGGGTTATTTGCCTTGTTTGGTTGTATTTTATTGTATTTGAGTTTCAAGCAAGTTGATTTCACCGAAGTGCTGAGTATTATTAAATCTGGTAACAACCTTGTAATAATGCCAGTTTTAATTACCTCCATTTTAGTTTATTACATAAGAGTAAAACGCTGGCAATTGCTATTTGAAACTATAAAAATCAATGCGCCAACTAATTATTTATTCGCATCACTGGCAACAGGATATTTGGTAAATTTTGCCATACCAAGACTAGGGGAGGTAAGCAGGGCATTAATTCTAAAGCAATCATTGAATTATGAAATGAATAAAAGTCTTTCAACCATATTGTTTGAAAGGTTAGCTGATATGCTTTGTTTAGTGATAATAATTTTAGCCGCTTTTTTATTAGCGTTTTTAAATGAAAGCTCCCTATTAAATAGCTTTACTAAAGGTGTGGTTGTATTAACTCCTGTAAGATTAGCAATACTTACATGCGTATTGCTGGGAGCATACATACTATACCAGCAATTAAAAAATAAAAGTAATAGTGCCGTTCAATGGGTGGTTCAATTGATCCAATCTACCCAAACATTACTAAAAATGGAGAATAAGTGGATGTTTTTTGCCTATACAGTAATGATTTGGGTTGGTTTTTATTTAATGACCTACCTCTGGTTTTTTATGTTTAAGGAATCTTCGAGTTTAAGTGCAAAAGATGCTTTTTTTGTAATGGTATTGGGTGTAGTAGCCCGCACACTGCCAATTCAGGCAGGCTCTGCTGGGGCATATCATTTTGTAGTGAGTCAGGCATTACTATTTTTGGGAGTTAACCTTGCAACCGGTAATGCCTTGGCAATAATTATTCATGGGTTTCAAACAATCTTAACGTTGGGTTTTGGATTTAGCGCTTATCTTTGGCTTCTTAATAAAAAACAATCTCAAAATGCTTAAAGCCATAACAAGTTTCATAATCCTTTTTGCTTTCTCTATCAGTGTTTATTCGCAAAATTTTCCTAAGTTAGGTAACGATACTTTATTAGATGTGGCCAATTGGAACATCGAGTGGTTTGGTGATGCGAGCAATGGTCCAACAGATGAGGCAACTCAATATGCGAATGTAAAAGCCATGCTAGAAAAAACAGATATGGATGTTTTTGGCTTAGAAGAAATTAGTAATGCTTCAACCTACAATACTTTATCTATTGCACTTGGCTCAAAGTACGACACATATATCTCAGGCTTTTCACAAACCCAAAAAATGGGTATATATTGGAAGAAAAGCATGTTCACTGTAATTCCAGCTCAAACATTTGATATACCTCTTAACTCCTCAGATAATTTTGCATTTGCTTCCAGACCTCCTTTACAAGTTTGTTTGCAAACGTTAGGTGGCACAAAAACGGATACTATATACTTTTTAATTTTGCATATGAAGGCTTACGCAGATCAAAGCTCATATGATAGGAGAGTGTCGGCTAGTGTGGCACTAAAGAGTTATTTGGAGTCGACTTTGGCAGGTAAAAAATACATGGTATTGGGAGATTGGAACGACGATTTGGATCAATCTATTTACAATTCTTTAGAAACACCATTCAAAAACTTTTTAAATGCTAAATATACTTTTCCTAGCAAAGAGTTAACCGACGCAGGAAAGTCGTCTTATGCTTTTAGCGTAAACATGATCGACCATCAATTAATTAGTAAAACACTAGATTCATTTTATTACAAAGGATCTGCAAAAGTGTTTGATGATGCAGCTAATTATTGCAGCGGATTTAGCAACAATACTTCTGATCATTATCCAGTATATTCTTTTTATAACTGGAAAAAATTAACAACAAGAGTTATACCTGCTGGTATCGAAAATGAGGTAAACGCACTTCGTGTTCAAGTGTATCCGAACCCAGCCAATTCAATGGTTCAGGTTCATTGCGACAGAGTCATTACAGCATCAAAAATATTTGACAATTTAGGTCGTGAAATCCCTGTTGAATTTCACTTTTCAATGAACAGGCAGCAAGTTCAATTTGATATCAATGCAATGGAAGAAGGCGTTTATTTTCTTTACACCTATTGCGATAATCAGGTACAAATAACAAGGTTGCTTAAACAATAATCTACCTGTTTTCTAAAACAAAAAAGCAGCCCTAAAGCTGCCTTTTCATGTAATCAATCAGATTGTAATCATCAATCTAATGTTTTGCTGTGATCCATCACATATCTCCATATTTCCAGAACATCTTCAATGTTAACGTCGTATGGCTTATAAATTGGGTTATTAGAAATCAATGCTAATTTTTTGCTTTTAGCAATTTCATTGTAAACACGTTTAAAAACAATACCATCTTCTTTGGTTAATATAACATAGCAAAGCCCATCTTTTAAGCTACTCCAATCTTCCACATATTCGCAGGTTACATAGGTTTTATCTTGAATAGGTAGCATAGAATCTCCGCTAATTTGAAAGCTCCTATATTTTTTACGTTTGTCTAAAAATGGCAAACTAAATTGTGGCAACTCAGATATAAACTGAATATCTGTGTAACCAGCAGTATAACCAGCTCGCGCTTTTTCAGATACTAACTCAATATTGTCAATATTATCTGAATTAGTGGTGGTGGCAATTATTCTCAGGTATTTACCTTTAATATAATCTTCTAAACCACGCTCTAATTCACCCACCTTCGATTCTGGCAACCTTGTAAGGTCAATCCTAAGCAAGGTATCTAGGCTGATCCTAAAATAATCCGAAATACGCACAGCCATATCAATAGGAGGAGAAGCAATATTGTTCTCATAACTATTCAAAACCGAGCGCTTGGATTCAAGAGCCAAAGCCATTTCTTCCTGACTAAAGTTTTTGCGTTTCCTTAGAAACTTGATGTTGGTTGATAAATACATAATTTGCTTGCTTAGGATACTTGCGCAAGATATGTAATGCTATTTTAGTTGTCAAGTTTATGTTAATTATATTAACATAAAATAGTTAAATATCTGAATAATAGCGTAATAAATTATCTAAATAAATAATTCAGAAGTAAATAGATTCGACTTATACCGAGGCAAAATTAAATAGGCTCCAGTCCCACGACTTGAAATATCAATTAATTCAAGCTCATTGGATAAAACCTATTCTATTTCATCAAACTTTCTTTAGAAATAAACCGTAAGTTCTAGTATTCACAAGGTTTAGGACGTTTTGTTTACGTCAATAAAATGGTCTATTATTTCTATCGTTTTTTGTACCACATTTTAATAATCTCATTTACTGAATAGTATAAAAAAATATTTGTTTCTTTATAATTAATAGCTAATATTATTAACAAATAATTGTTAACCATATTAACTAAATGTCTCGTACAATCGCCCACATGGATCTTGATACTTTCTTTGTATCGGCTGAACGCCTAGATAATTCTGCGCTTAACGGAAAGCCTATTATTATTGGCGGCTTCTCTGATAGAGGTGTAGTAGCTAGTTGCAGCTATGAAGCGCGTAAATTTGGTGTGCACGCTGCCATGCCAACTAAGTTAGCACGACGCCTATGCCCACAAGCCATCTGGATTAGAGGCGATATGGACAAATACAGTAGACTATCCCATTTAGTAACAGAAATCATTGAAGAGGCGGCTCCGCTGGTAGAAAAAGCTTCAATAGATGAGCATTACTTAGACGTAACAGGCATGGATCGCTTTTTTGGCACTCAAAAATGGATGCATGAGTTGCGGCAGCGTATTATCAAAGAATCTGGCTTGCCTATTTCTTTTGGTTTATCTGTGAATAAAACCGTTTCTAAAATTGCCACAGGCGAAGCAAAACCTAATGGAGAAAAAGAAGTACAACAACTAGCGGTAAAGCCTTTTTTATATCCACTGTCTATTAAAAAAATTCCTGGTATTGGCGATAAATCATACCATACCCTGCGCGATATGGGTATTGTGTATATCGAAACCTTGGCCAATATGCCCATTGAATTGCTAGGTAGGGTAATGGGCGAAAATGGCAAAGTAATCTGGGAGAAAGCCAATGGTATCGACAATCGTCCCGTGCAGCCTTACCATGAGCAAAAGTCTATTGGTTCAGAACGAACCTTTGAAACAGATACCACCGACATGAAATTTCTGCATGGTGTACTCTCTAAAATGGTGCAAGATGTGTGCTTTGATATGCGCAAACAAAATAGACTTTGCGCTACTGTTACTATTAAAATTCGCTACTCAGATTTTCAAACACATACCATGCAAGCCAGGCTGGCCTATACTTCTTACGACCATGTAATACTGGCCAAGGCAAAAGAATTACTTGATAAAGTGTACGATAGAAGACTACTCATTAGGCTCATTGGCGTAAAGGTAAGTAACCTCGTTTATGGCGCCCAACAAATAGATCTTTTTGAAGACAGCGAAGAAATGATCAAACTCTATCAAGCTTTAGATCAAATTAAACATTGGTATGGGAAGAAAGCAATTGGCAAAGGTAAGACCCCTTAATGCTACACTACAATACCCTCACCATCGACTAAATTAACAAATATGCTCTGGAATATACATACATACTACAGTCTCAAATACGGCACCATGTCGGTAGAGGAGCTTGTGCTACAAGCTAAGCAGCTTGGTTTGCAAACAATAGGTATCACCGATATCAATTGCTCAACGGGCATTTTTGAGTTTGTGAAATGCTGCGAACAACATGGGATCAAACCAATTGCTGGCATTGAATTTCGCGAGGGGAATCATTTGCTGTTTACTGCTGTTGCCAAAAACACTGCTGGCATACAAGAAATCAATCGCTTGTTATCTGATTACAATTTATATGGCCGATCCTACGCCGATAGGCTCAAACACCTTCAAAATAGCTATGTAATTTACCCAATTTCCAATTACCCAAGCATGCTTGCAGACCATGAACTCATTGGTATTCGCCTCTCTGAGTTCAATAAACTCCTGCGCAAAGATGTGAGCAAGATTAAAAATAAACTCATTTTACAACAGCCAGTCACCTTTAGAAATGCCGCTAGCTACCCACTTCACATGCACCTGAGAGCCATAGATAATAATGTGTTGTTAAGTAGGCTCGAACCAAACGCCGTTGCTGCACCAGATGAGTACTTGATGTCGGAGCCCGATATCATTCATGCTTGCAGATACCATCATTATGTACTCAATAATACCATTGCTTTCATGGATCGCTGCAGTGTGAGCTTTGATTTTAAAACGCACAAGAATAAAAAGATCTATTCTTCTTCGGTGTACGACGACAAGCAATTACTCCAAACACTCGCTTACGATGGTTTAGCATACCGTTATGGGTCGAACAATACTGTTGCCAAACAACGGGTGCAAAAGGAATTAGATATCATAGATAAGTTGGGTTTTTCGGCCTACTTTTTAATCACTTGGGATATCATTCGTTACTCAATGTCGAAAGGATTTTACCATGTAGGGCGGGGTAGTGGCGCCAATAGTGTAGTGGCATACTGCTTACGAATTACAGATGTTGAT
>CAMCJW010000155.1 GCA_945875195.1 Chitinophaga pinensis
CTTTTAGTTCAATTTTCACGCTGCTAAATTAAGTGATTCGCTTTGTATCTCATTTATTTTAGTAAGCCTGTGTATAATTGGTGCATTTGGCGACTCAATTCTACTGGTTCAAAATTCTTTAAATGAACCGAAGTTGCCTCTAAAAGCGAGGTTCTAAAAGTTTCGTCATAAACTATTTTCAACAAGCCTGCTTTAATTTCTAAAATACTTTTAGGGTCAACCAATAAAGCTGCATTAGCTCCAACCTCTTTGATAGAAGAGTTATTTGAGCAAATAACAGGCACATTCGACCGCATGGCTTCCAACACTGGAATCCCAAAGCCTTCGTAATTGCTTAAATAGGCCGAACACCTTGCTAATTGGTATATTCCGGGTAAATCTTCGAAAGGCAAATCATGAATAAACCGCACCCTACCTGATAGGTGATTGTTTTTAACAAATTGTTCTAACTCAGGATAGGCGTTTGCTTTCTTGCCAATAAAAATCAAATCTAAATCCGGTAAATCGCTTTGAGCATAAGCTTTCAGTAGGTTTATTTGATTCTTTCTTTCCTCAAGGGTGCCAACAGATAAAATATAATTTCGGTTCAAACCGTATTTTATTATTAACTCTTTTCTTTTGCCCTCTGTTATTGTATTGGCAAAATTATCATCACAATTCTGGTAACAAACCACCACCTTATCGGGGTTACATTGGTAAAAATGGAGAATATCCTTGCGGGTATTTTCACTGGTAGCTATAACCAAATCGGCACGATTAACAGCAGAGGCAAATTTTCTCTGGTACACTTGTCTATCAAACCAAGGGTATTGATTTGGATAATGTAAAAAGATTAAATCGTGGATGGTCACCACACTCTTTATGCCTGATTTCTCAATGCCTTTGGGCAATTCATTGCTCAGGCCATGATACAAATCTATTTTACTTACCAGTAAATCTTTTACCAAATTGTTTGAACGCCAAAAGGAAGGAAATTTTTTATCGATGAGGCTTTGAGGGAAATGTCTTTTTACTTGCGATTTATTTTGGAGAAAGCTTTCAAATGAAGGAGTTGCAGAGGTAAACAAGTGATAATTATCCTCTGGAAATTGTTGCACCAAGCCAGTTAAAACCGACCTAGAATAGTTGCCTAATCCAGTTCGGTTAAAGAATATTCTTTTTGCGTCGAAACCTAAATTCATTGGCGGAAAGGTAGAAATTAATTCTGAATTCTGAATTCAGAATTCAGAATTGCTTTCATTGCAGTAATTTGATACAGTAATTAAAGTTATGAAATTAAAATTTATTGATTAGTTATCAATTACTTAGAGATATTTTTTTTGATAGATGTTTAAATATGAATATATGAACATATATTTGTACTCGAAATGAAATTGGATAAAGAAAAATTAGAGAAAGCGGCATTTATACTTCGTACCATTGCCCACCCTACCCGATTGGCTGTGATAGCTCAGTTACAGGTAAAAGAAGAGTTGACGGTAAATGAATTAATGGAGAAAACGGGTTGTGAGCAATCTTTGTTGTCGCATCACCTGATCAACATGAAAACAAAGGGTTTATTAAAAGTACGCAAGGAAGGAACCAGTGCTTATTATAGTTTAAAAGAAAAAAATTTAGGGTCGGTATTAAAGTGCATTGAGAAATGTGATTGCCACATGTAGTTTTTTTCAATTTGAAAATGAAAAAAATCTCATCCATTATAGAAAACAAAACTACTGATATTAATCAAATTGTAAAATGATGCTCGTCATAAATTTTAACAAGCTACTTGTTGAAATTTGAGAAAAATAAAAAATATGTATATCCAACAACTTTATACCAGCTGTTTAGCTGAAGCAGCTTATTACATTGAAAGCAATGGCGAGGCCGCAATTATTGATCCATTGAGGGAAACTGAACCTTATATTGAATTAGCAGAAAAACGAGGAGCCAAAATCAAGTATGTTTTTGAAACCCATTTTCATGCCGATTTTGTGAGCGGTCATATAGACTTGGCTCGTAAAACTGGGGCTAAAATTGTTTATGGTCCTACCGCAGAAGCAGGATACGAAATTTATGTTGCAGATGATATGGAGGTATTTCCATTAGGTAAAATTTCTCTTAAATTGCTTCACACACCCGGACATACATTAGAATCGATGTGCTTGTTATTGAAAGATGAGGAAGGAAAAGACAAAGCAATATTTACTGGAGATACTGTATTTGTTGGTGATGTAGGCCGACCAGATTTAGCGGTAAAATCAACATTGAGTAAAGAAGATTTAGCAGGTTTGTTATTTGATTCTATACAAAAGAAAATTATGCCTTTAGCCGATGAAGTAATTATTTATCCTGGTCATGGTGCTGGCTCTGCTTGTGGAAAAAACATAGGTAAAGAAACACAAACAACCATTGGCGAGCAGAAAAAAAATAACTATGCCTTGTGTTGTGCAACCCGTGAAGACTTTATAAAACAAGTAACTGATGGATTAGAAGAGCCACCTAAGTATTTCTTTATGGATGCTGGGATCAATAAAAATGGTTATGAAAACATTGAAGAGGTAATGTTAAGAAATGCCATAGGGCTTGAACCAAATGCCTTTGATGAAGAAAGTAAAAAAGGTGCCATCATTTTGGATGCTCGTAATGCGGATGAATTTGAAAAAGGATTTGTACCAGGTTCAATCAATATTGGCTTAAATGGCCAATATGCAGTATGGGTTGGCGCATTGTTGGATCACACCACCCCTATTATTGTTGTAGCTGATGAGGGCAAAGAAAATGAGTCCATTTTAAGGTTAGCGAGAGTTGGGTATGAACATGTTTATGGTTACTTAAAAGGTGGATTTGAAGCCTGGTTATTACATGGTAAACCAATTGAACTTGTTGAGTCTATTAATGCCGAAGAAATGTTAGGAATTGATAGGCACACTATCATTGATGTGAGGAATCCAAATGAATGGAGTGCAGGCGTTTTAGAAGGAGCAGAATTAATTCCACTTTCGAAATTGGAAGAACAAATAAAGCACATGGACAAACAGCAAAAATACCTCATCCATTGTGCAGGCGGATACAGAAGCATGATGGCTGCCTCCATTATGAAAAAACATGGTTTTGAACATGTGAAAAATGTTAGAGGCGGAATTAATAAGATTAAGGAAAGCGGGTTTATGTTGGTGATTCCAGCTTAGGGGGAAGATGTGGAGATGTGGAGATTTGGAGAGGGGGAGACTTGGTGATGTGGAGATGTGGTGATGTGGAGAAGAGGTGATGTAGAGAAAAAATCCGGGCATAAGGAATATGTAGGGACAAGTCGCGACTTGTCCTTGGGATTTTGATGGAGAAGAAGAATATGAATAGAATGAATTTAATTTTAATAAAACATTTATGGTATATATAATTAAATATAAGTGGGTGTTGATTGGTGGAATATTAGGTGCGGTGGCGGGTTATGCCTATTATTATTTTATAGGTTGTGAGAGTGGTAATTGTGCCATTACCTCAAAGCCCTTCAACAGTAGTTTGTATGGCGCATTGATGGGAGGCTTAATGGGCGATATTTTCAAAGATTTTAAACTTAAAAGCAAATAAATTATGTCGAAATTCAATGAATTAATACATGGTGAAACACCTGTGTTGGTTGACTTTACAGCTACTTGGTGTGGTCCTTGCAAAATGATGAGTCCTATATTAGATCAAGTTGCCAGTGAGCTTGGTGATGCTGTGAAAATCATTAAAGTGGATGTAGATAAAAATCCACAAGCTGCGGCTCATTATCAAGTTCAAGGCGTGCCAACTTTGATATTGTTTAAGGAGGGCAAAACCTTGTGGAGGCAATCTGGCGTGGTTCAGGCATCACAATTAAAATCAACTATTCAACAATTTAATAAATAAGAAATGCTAGGGTTAATCAAAAAAATGTTTTCGGGAAAAGGCAATGAAGAATTAGTTGCCCAGTTAGAGGCAGGTGCTGTTGTTATTGATGTACGTAGTGAAGGCGAATTTAGTGGTGGACATGTAAAAGGTTCAAAAAATATTCCGCTGAACGCATTATCAGGAAAATTAGCGAGTGTAAAAAAGCTCAATAAGCCTATAGTTTGTGTTTGTGCCAGCGGCATGAGAAGCGCGCAAGCAACTAACTTTTTGAACCAAAATGGGGTAACAGCCATCAATGGTGGTTCTTGGTATTCAGTAGAAAAATTAACACAAAAATAGAATGGGCGCAATTCACAAAACAACTACTGCCTTCAAAGGCAAAATGGAATTTGAATCAGTAATCAATGGCCACCATATAACTATTGATACCGTTGAAGCTGGTGGTGGAGAAAATAAAGGTCCGAACCCAAAGCCCTTAATCTTAAGTGCGCTTGCTGGTTGCACCGGAATGGATGTGGTAAACGTGCTCAATAAAATGCATGCCACCTATTCAGATTTTTCTATTGATGTAGATGCAGATTTAACGGATGAGCATCCAAGAGTTTATTCGGAAATTAGGGTCACTTATCACATCAAAACTGATGACCATGAAAAAATGGAGAAGGCTGTAAACCTTTCTAAAGATAGTTATTGCGGGGTTTATGCCATGCTAACCAAGGTTTGCCCTGTAAAGTTTCAGATTGTGTATTTGTAATGATCACAAATTATAAAATAAAAAGCCCCACATTGCTTTGAGGCTTTTTTTGTTTACACAAGACATTGTGTTTATTGGCGGTGCGGACGGGAATCTTCTAAAATTTAAAAGCATCTATTTTCAGTACATTAAGTTCACTAAAATGTACAAGGGGACAACATGGAGAAACATTTTGTCATTCTTCCGTTTATTATGGTTATCCATTCCGTATGACAGTTCATTTAAATTGCTGAAATTATTTATTTATAGAATTAAATCCAATCAAAAATAAAGAGAAAAAACCACCAAGGCTAAATATTAAAACAGCAATTCCAAGCCAAATAGAATGAGTTTTGCTTTGGTTTTCAAATTTTTTGTGAAGATGCACAAATCTCTTACTTTTTTGATAATGTAAATGAATTATTTGATATATAACAAATGCTAGAATTAAAAAAAATAGGAAGGTAAATCCCTCATTTGTTTTTGACCTATAATTAAGTAAAAATGAAATTTTTACAATTATTGATACAATATAAAAGAGGATAATTCCTGCCATAAGACCTGTTGCACCGGTTTCTGGTCCAGTATTAGGAGATATTTTCAGACAGTATAAATAAAGTCTAAAATATAAATAGTCAAAAAAAAGTTTCATTTACTAATTGTTACTGTTTAATCTATATATTTTTCCTTGTATTTATCAAAAACTCCATATGCATCCATAACACTATAAACTCCTAAACCAACAATTGCAACTGGGTTAGAAATGGTAAGAACTGAAAGCGTTATATTTATTCCCAAATCTAGTATTTGACTTGATTTTAATTCTTTCCCACTTAACAGATCGTTACCTAATTTTGCCACTGAAAATGCCACGCCTACATAACCTAATTTTCTTGTAAATTTTCCAAGTGGTTCTAAATCATTTAATTTTTTTACAGCATTAACAATATTTCCTGTTCTTCTAGCCTCAGTTGCAATTTGAACTTTTGCAAACATTTCCGCATTTTGTGTTACAAATCCAGTTGCTCCCAATAGAATCCCTCCTGCTTTATAAAAATAATCAGAACCTTTGCCACTATTAATCAAACTAGAATTAAACCCATTATTTTTTTGAATCTCCCAGGATGCTAATTCGTTAGCCCAATAATTTCCACGTCCATAAGCAGCACCATGATTTTGTACCTTTCCAAAAACATCTGTAACCTGGTCTGCTTTTCTATACTTGGCTCCATTTTCATAAACCATATCTGCCATCAAATTTGATCTGTCAAATGGATTTTGTCCTGGTGAATCAAAATAACCTTCATAAGACATCCAATAAGGCCTATCTGCCGTAATTACAACTTCATTCAAATCCCACAACCCACTTGGGTCAGTAAACAAAACTGGGTTATTACTCATCGCCAAATAGGGCGAGGCATGTTGCATTAATGGGTCGGGTTGCATCCAGCGGCCTATTTGTGGGTCGTAGTTTCTAAAGGCAAAATCATAATCCTCCATGCCGTAGGTTTGCCCATTGGCATCCACAAATTCATCTTGTTGAATAAATTGGCTGTTGTATCGTTGCTCAGATGATTTCTCTAATGCAGGAGATTTACTTAAATCGCTGCCTTGCAAGTTTTGGGCACATGTTACCTTAAAGGTTAAAACAAATGGGTAATAATTAAACTCCTCTAACATTTGGCTTTGCCAAATGTACAAATACCCCGCTAACGGGCGAATCCCTTCGCGTATTTTTACAAGATCCATCCTCCGTTCTCGACCCGAACCCTCAGGTTGCCGTGCGTTTAAAGTTTTATTTTGTATCATAGTTATACATTTCCTTATCATTAACACAACCAAAATAACTTTAATTTTAAAACTGAACAAATACACAAACTAAAACCCCACCAAATTATTACCTTAAGCAGGTTGTTTGTTTTACTTTATACCATGATACAAGAGTCGCGCGACAGCGGGGTTATAGGTTAATAACTGTTTCATTCAAATATCCAACACTAATTCCTTTCTGTAAATCCTTAATAAGTAAATGCTTTAATTTGCTCTTCCTTAAACCTATCTTCTCTAAAAAACTATTAATAAACTGAAGACCTTCCGCCTCAAAATATTTATCTGCCATAAATCCAGAAAGATCAACATTAAATTTTTTACCATAGGCAATCATAAATTCAATACCATCATCACCTACCATTCCAAGGTCATGAATAAGACATGCATTCGGAGTAAGTTTATAATTTGGAATATATGACTCTTTTAATACAAAGTCAATTAATTCATCCGTTAATATTTCAGAGTTATTTGTCATACATCTATAAATTCAAATTATCTAACATGCCATATTAAATCATCTTTATGAGT
>CAMCJW010000156.1 GCA_945875195.1 Chitinophaga pinensis
GACCTGCAAAACGACCTAAAGGATTTGTTGGGTAAGTGGAACGAACTGTGCAAGCAATTGGTGGATGCTACTTCTCCTCAAAAAGTTTTAGGCGAAAACGACAGAACCCTTACCATGGTAAGAGATTTGGTAAATGAGACATACACCAACATACAAATTAACGACAACTTTTTATATACCAAAATTAAGGCTTACCTCAAGAGTAAATCACCAGAATTAGAAAATATTGTAAAATTCTACAACGGCAAATTACCCATATTTGAGCATCATGGTGTTGAAAAACAAATAAAAACCAGTTTTGGCAAAGAGGTAAATTTTATGGGAGGTTCATACCTCATCATAGAGCATACTGAAGCCTTGCATGTTATTGATGTGAACAGTGGCAATACTTCTAACAAAGGCGAAAACCAAGAAGAAAATGCCCTTAAGGTAAACATGGAAGCGGTGGAGGAAATTGCTCGCCAGCTGAGATTAAGAGATTTGGGTGGCATCATTGTAATTGACCTGATAGATTTAAAAACAGCTGGTAACCGCAAATTGGTTTACGAAAAACTCAAAGAAGTAATGAAAACGGATCGTGCCAAACACAAGATCCTTCCTATGAGTCCTTTCGGTTTGATCCAAATTACTCGTCAGCGCGTAAGGCCTCAAATGGCTGTAATTACAAATGAAAAATGTCCTACCTGCCTTGGTAGTGGAGAAATTCAATCTAGCGTAAGTATTGTTGATGATATCAATAGCCATGTAAAATATTTGATTGAAAACCTTCATTTAAAAGGATTCTCAATTGAAGTTCATCCTTTTCTTGCCGCTTATTTAAAAGATGGTTGGTTAACATCGCCAAGATTTAATTGGTTCAAACAATACAAACAATGGATTAAGGTAAAACCTAACCAAAGCCTCCATTTAATAAACTATAAGTTTATTGATGCAAAAGGAGAAGATGTAGTTATTTAAATTTTCCTATTTTTAACCTATACTATAAACCTTGCCTAAATGATTTTAGGTAAGGTTTATTTTTTTGTTAATTTGCCAAGACTTGAACCAAAAAGATACATACACGCAATTGATAAAGGAAGAAGCCATTCGTCTTGGGTTTTCCGCTTGCGGTATTTCTCAAGCTAAATTTCTAGAGAAGGAAGCGCCAAACCTAGAAAATTGGTTAAAAGAGGGCAGAAATGGTGAAATGGCTTATATGGAGAATCATTTCGATAAACGCCTAGACCCAACGCTATTGGTTGATGGAGCAAAATCTGTTATTAGTCTGCTATATAATTACCACAATCCAGCGCCAATATTTGGTTCAGACCAATATAAAATTTCTCAGTATGCTTATGGTGAGGATTACCACGAGGTAATTAAGGAGAAATTGAAATTGCTCTTGGCTTTTATTGAAGAACAAATTGGTGAGGTTGCTGGAAGAGCTTTTGTTGACTCCGCTCCTATCCTTGAAAAAGCTTGGGCGCAAATGAGCGGTTTGGGTTGGATGGGAAAAAATGGAAACATTATTCATAAAAAAGCGGGAAGTTTTTTCTTTTTAAGTGAACTCATTTTAGACCTAGATTTAGCATATGATACACCTGTAACCGACCATTGTGGTAATTGCACAGCCTGCATTGATGCTTGCCCTACAGAGGCAATTTATGAACCGCAGAAAGTTGACGGCAGTAAATGTATTAGCTATTTTACGATTGAACTAAAAGATAATTTCCCTTCAAATATGCCTGTGGCTTGGAAAGATTGGATTTTTGGTTGTGATATTTGCATGAATGTTTGTCCGTGGAACCGCTTTGCCAAAAAACATGAGGAGCCTAAATTTGAACCAAATCCCCTATTTTTACAAATGAATAAGGCTGATTGGAAAGATTTAACTGAGGAGGTTTTTAAACAAATCAGTAAAAATTCGGCCATAAAAAGAACCAAATACAACGGATTAAAAAGAAACATTGACTATCTTATAAAATCAGGCTCTTGAAAAAACAATTACTTATACTTTTGCTCCTAACTCATTTGGGTTCAAATGCCCAAAAACTTACTGAATCCAACTACGGCATGGTATTAAATGGCAATTTTTCAACCATTCATTCCAAATTTGAAAATTATGTTGGTCGTGGAATGGGCAGTTTTGGAATTTTTTACCAAAGACCATTTTCTCCTTATCATGCTAACAGGTACCTAAACAGGTTAGATTTTATTGTTGAACCGAGCATGAATTGGCTTGGATACAGAGATAACACCTCAGATAAAAGATACAATAGCACCTATATAGATATGGCCTGTTATGTAAATTATGTGCCAGATAGAATGTCGGATGACCTCAGGCTATTTTGTGGAATTCGTCCTTCTGTTCTTACCTATTCAAAAACGAGTATCATTGAATTTGGCACCTACAAAGAATTACCTAGCGATACACAAAACCTCAATGTAAATGGAGATTTAGATTTTTGTGGTGTAGTTGGCGTATCAGTTAATATGGGCAGTGTAGCTAGTTTAGAATTAAAGTATGTTCATAGTTTTACCAATAAAATCACTGCTACAGCCTACCAAGGAAGGCCTAGTATTTTTGAAATTGGCTTGAGATTGAGTGCAGTTAGGTTAAAAACCAAAATGGTTGACGAGGAGGCAAACCTGGTTGCTGAAGTAAATAAAATGGCACAAGGCACTTTACTTGTAATGTTAGAGGAACCAGATGAAAAACTCATAGAACAATTATTAGCAGACAAAAAAATAGACGATGCCGACTATGTTAGGAAACTTCAAGAGCAAACCAATAGGAATATCATCAAAGAATTTAGAAACAATTTTGATTTTTGTAAGGTTGAGTTCTTTTCCAATAACAATGCCCATAAAGTAAACAGAGGCGATTTTTCTGATATTTTCTTAGATGATAATTTGTTGCCAAATCCATCAGTTAACTTTGATACTGCCAATTATTTTATTGCCTCATTTATTGAAGATGTTTCCCAGCTTACTCAGAAAATGGATTATGGTTTATACTTCTATGATCATAAGTTTATTCAACTAGGAAAACCTTATAACAGCACCTCAAATGGAATGGGTATTTTTGCAGGTGGCGATCCACAAAATTATATCAGAAGGATAAAAACTTCTGGTTATTTTCCTGAGGATTTTAGAAAAATTATTAAGAAAACAAATGCCAGGTTACAGCTTGCTAGGATATCAGTAAATTAAATTTTAATGTAAATAGGCAAAAAAAAAGGTGAAATTGATAATCAATTTCACCTTTTTTTATTTATCAATATTTGTCGGAATATTAATAATTATTAAGCATCATTGGCATAATAAGCATCAATAAATCTTCATCAGTTTCTTGAGCCGCAGGCACAATAACACCAGCTCTGTTTGGCTGAGATAACTCCAATACAATTTGAGGTGCATCCATGTTATTCAACATTTCTAATAGGTATTTAGAATTAAAACCAATCTCCATGTCTTCACCCACATAAGAGCAAGTTAATTTCTCTTGTGATTCATTTTCAAAATCTATGTCTTCTGCACTAATGGTTAAATCACTACCAACTAATTTCAAACGAATTTGGTGCGTGGTTTTATTTGAAGTAATAGATACACGCTTTACAGCCATTAAAAATTCACCCCTATCTATGGTTAACTTGTTTGGATTTTCAGTTGGAATAACTGCTCGGTAATCAGGATATTTTTCATCAATTAAGCGGCAAATTAAGCTCACATCACCAATTTGAAAATAGGCATTTTGGCGATTGAAATTAACCTTAACAACAGTTTCATCATTAGGCAAACACGACTTCAAAAGATTTAAAGCTTTCTTAGGCAAAATCAATGTTTCTTCGGCCGCGGCTTTGATATCATTTCTGGTAAATCGAACCAAACGATTGGCATCAGTGGCTACAAAAGTGATATTATTTTTAAACAATTGAAGGTAAACGCCGGTAAGGTTTAACCTTAATTCATCACTACTGGTAGCAAAAACAGATTTATTGATGGCTCTTTGTAAAACCTTTGCGCCAATATCAAAAGTGCTTGCTCCTTCTACCTCTGGTGTTTTGGGAAACTCATCACCTTTTTGGGCAGTAAGTTTAAACCTACCACTTTCGTATTTAATTTCTACCGAACCTTTTTCCTCATTAATAGAGAAGGCCAATGGCTGATCCGAAAGCGTTTTAAGTAATTCTAAGGTAGTTTTAGAAGGAATTGCAATAGATACATCCTCTTTGGCATCCACCTTAATGCTCGTGCTCATAGTGGTTTCCAAATCTGTTGAATGAATGGTTAACACACCATCTTTGATATCAAATAAAAAGTTATTTAATATCGGAATAATAGGCTTAGCAACTACAACACCATCAATATATGAAAGGTGACGTAACAATACACTGCTATTTACAATAAACTTCATTGTTATAGGTTTGGTTTTAATTATTTCGGTTTGAACCAAAGAAGAATTACAAGTATAAAAATAACCCTTCTCCTTGCAAACAAAAATAAAGGGAGAGCAGTGAGTAGCAAAAACAAGTTATGCACAAAAATCCACCAAATTGTGACCAATTGTTTGTTTAATTTTCTTGTCGCCCAAACATAAACTCTGGCAAAACCGCCGGGAAATTCTCAAATTGAGTGGAATCTTTAATAATTATTCTAGGATTGCTCAAATCTGGTTGTCCAGAATTTACCCAAGCAGTGTACCAAAAAGAAGATACACAAACTACTGCAGCTTTCATTCTGCGTTCAACCATTCCATTTAAATATTGGTGATAGGCAGCTGAAAAAGCAGGAGAATACACCCGTTGCAGTTTACTTCCTTTAACTTCATAGGCATACTTTTGGGCTTCTGGGAATTTTCTTTGTAGCAATTTTTCGAAGCCAAAAACAGAATCTAAGCAGGCAAAACTGCCCTCCACTGCAACCCAGGCAGCATCCAAAGGATCATCTATATACTTTGCTCCACCCACAAAGAAATTATAATCCACAGCAAACAATTCTGGCAAGCGAGATTCAAAAAAGCCGTGGATTCCGTGTTGTCCAGTTTGCAAGCCGTTGTAATTTGAGGTGGCATGCAAAGGCACATGGGCATCACCCACATAATGGCCAATTTCGGCGGCATATTTCAATATTTTACTTTCATTTTTCTCAACAAAAGCTTGTGTTAATGAACGCAACATCCATTGCAAGTTCCAAGGAACAATTCCATAAGTATGCAAGGTATCTTTGCTATATTTTTCCATTGCCTTTGAATAAGACCTTGGAAGCGTATCAAAGGGTAAAACCTTTTCATAATAATCCATATCAATAAAATGTTTTACGCCCTCCCCTTCAACCAAATACCTACGCTTATCGGGGTCCACGGCATGTTCTGTAATAAAATCTATGTGTTTTTTAAAAAAGCCAAACATTTCAGGAGGTAAGCCAAAAACAGCCAAACGGTTTATTTCTTGGTGGGCATAAAAACCCCAAGCAAAAGTTTTGGTTCGAACCGAAAAAAATAAAAATAAAAACGTAAAAATAAGTATATGGGTAGTGATCAATTTTTTCATCAGATAAAGGTAATATGAAAGAATGAAAACCCCGATAATGGTACCGCAACTTTATCCAGTATATAGGATAAAAATGCTTGAATTTATTGAAACAAAATATGCTTCAACCTTGCTTTAAAATAGGTAAAAAGACTAGGAAAAAGAAATTGGTTGAAGGCATAAGAATCGGCCTTTCTGTTAATAATTTTATTACTAGGATGTTTAATTGGTAAAATGGATTGAGTAGGAATATTGCTTAATTCCATAATATCAGCTGAGGTTGTGTGGGTGCCTGAACCAAAACCAATATTAGAAACAAGATTGGTATTGGGAATGATGCTCAATCCATTGTTTTGCCAAATAGCAAATGTCCACTGGTAGTCCCAAGTATTTACTTTCTTTTGATAGGCATCATTAAATAGTTTTTTCCAATAGCTAATCTCTTTTTTTGAACTAAATAATTGTTGCAATAAATTGTGTGTTTCAAGTTCAGAATAAAGCTGTAAATTTACATCGTATTGCTTCCAAGCTCTGCGCCAAGTTGCCCAACCCCAGATGTGGGCATAATTAGAAAAATAATAGCTATCCTCTCCCCTTTTTTTACCCTTTTGAAAATTATCGCCACTTATGTGCATTACCTGGACATCATTTCTATACAAGGCAAGATTTTCTTCGCAAAAAGTAAAGAAGCTTGGGTGTGGCAAGCAATCATCCTCTAAAATTATACCTTCCTCCACTTGTTCAAAAAACCAATCAATGGCAGAACTTACGGCATTTCTGCAACCCAAATTTTGCTCTCTGAATAAGGTTTTCACCTCGCAATCCCAATCAATATTGGCAACCACAGCCCTGGTTTCCTCGCACAATTGCTGCTCAGCTTCCTTTGATTCGCGGGCCCCATCGGCGGCAATGTATAAATATTTTGGCTGAACCGAACGGATTCTCTCAAAAACCAACTTAGTGGTATCTGGCCTATTAAAAATTAAAAAAAGAATGGGAGTTTGCAGCACTTATTAGTTTTATTGGCCGCTAAAATAAGCCAATGAATTAATACTTGAGTAAAATCAAACAACTAAATTAAATAAAACTATAAAAACTTACTTACTAATTTTTCGCAAATAGGTATTTTTATTGGTTTCAACCTTGATCAGATAAATACCAACAGAAAGCTCATTCACATCAATTTCTGCCGCATTTTTTGAATTCAAAACAAGTTGACCAGATAGGTTATAGATTGAAACATCTGAAACCATTTCTTCACTTCCTAAGCTTACCTTAATTTTATCTGTCATAGGTGATGGAAAGATTTGAATTTCACCAGATGTATATGATTCATTGGCTGAAAATACCTGAGAGTATGAAAATTTATGATCAAAATCTACTTGTTTGATGCGGTAATAGTTTGATTCATCACCTAGTTCTTTAAGAGTTGTT
>CAMCJW010000157.1 GCA_945875195.1 Chitinophaga pinensis
TTAAACTTGTATTGAATTGTATCCTACTATTCATAGGAGTAAATTCATATGGGCAAACTGGCACTGGTAAAATAACTGGTAAAGTAATTTCCAATAAAGGTGAGGAGCTCATTAGTGCAATTGTTTCAATTGACGGAACTGCTTTTGGAGCCCAATCAGATTACAATGGTGATTATACCATCAACAATGTTAAACCTGGTAAATACAAATTGAATGCTAGGTATATTGGATTCAATAATAATGTCATTGAAAATGTGGAGGTAATTGCTGGAAAAACAACAGTAATTAACATTGTATTAAACGAAAAAACAGCACAAATCGAAGAGGTTAAAATTACGGCAAAGGCAAAAACCAGCAATGTAAGTGCATTGTTAATTATGCAAAAAAATGCAGTTTCTGTAAGCGATGGTATCTCATCTGAATCAATAAAAAGAAGTCCAGACAAAAGCACCAGTGATGTATTAAAGAGAGTAAGTGGTGCAAGTATTCAGGATAATAAATTTGCCATTATTAGGGGCTTAAATGAACGCTACAACGCCTCATTTATTAACGGAGCTCCACTTCCAAGCACTGAAACTGACCGTAAGGCATTTGCCTTCGACATCTTTCCTTCGAACATGCTAGATAACTTACTAATTTCAAAAACAGCAACACCAGACCAAACTGGTGAATTTTCAGGAGGAATTATTCTCATAAATACCAAAGGAATTCCAGATGAAGATTTTCAATCATTTAGCATGGGATTGAGCTATAATAATCTTGCAACATTTAAAAATCGATTAACTTATAAGGGTGGAAAAACAGACTTTCTTGGACTAGATGATGGCACAAGGTCAACTCCAAAAGGACTGCCTGGTTTAAATGAATGGCCACAAACAAGAGACGGCAAAGCGGAAGCGGCAAAGTTGATGCCTAATGATTGGGCAACCTTAAAAAATCCTTTTGCACCCGGGGTTTCACTTCAATATTCTTTGGGTAAAGTTTTAAAAATAAAGAAAGAAGATGCCTTCGGTATTACCTTTTCTTTAACCTATAGTTATACGCCTACAAAGTATGATCAATATATTTATGACTATGACGAAGCTGATGGAAATAAATTAATGACCAACTTAAAGGATGAAAATTACTCAGAGCGTGTCTTGGCTGGTGGCCTTTTGAACCTATCTTGGAAAATAAACAAAAAAAATAGCTTAAGTCTTAAAAATATCTACACCATTAATACAGAAGATAGGGTAGTTAGGCGAGTTGGATCTTTCAACTTAAATCAAGCTGATCCATTGCGAAATGAATCGAACCTATTTTGGTTTACCTCTAACCAAATAGTATCTAACCAATTATCTGGCGATCATTATCTTGAGAAAACAAAAACCAAACTCAATTGGATGGTTTCAAATGCTTATGTTAAAAGATTAATGCCTGGAATGAGAAGGTTATTATATGCTGCAGGAACAGGGGAAGAATTTCAAGCAAACATTGCTTCAACAGCGGATTTTTCTCCATCCACAGGTGGTACCTTTTTATATACAACCAATAATGAAAGAATAAATAGCTGTCAATTTGATATCAGTGAAAATTTAGATTTTAGCAAAAAAGTTAAGAACACTGTCAAATTTGGATTGTACTATCAATTGAGAAGTAGGGACTTTTTTGCACGTAAATTAAACTTTGCCAAAAATCAACAAACAGGAGGTGGCGGAACTCAATTTGAGGATTCGTTGTTATCACTACCAGACGATAAAATTTTCGCTCCTGAAAACATGGGTATTCTTGCAAATGGCAAGGGTGGTTTTTTATTGGAACAAATTATTAATCCATATGACGCTTATGATGCAAGGTCAGATATCTTTGCCAGATATGTGATGGTTGACTCACGCGTTGGGCCTAAATTCAGAGCTATATGGGGACTTAGGTTAGAGACGTTTTATTTAAAATTAAATTCAACTAGAGATGACCGAACTCCTGTTAACATTAATTCGGTTAAATATGATTATTTGCCCTCGGTAAATTTAGTATACTCATTGAATGAAAAACAAAATCTACGTGTATCCTATTCCAAAACTGTAAACCGACCAGAATTTAGGGAATTAGCACCATTTGTATTTTATGATTTTACTAATCGATACACCTATGCAGGTAACGATACCCTTGTAAGGTGTCAAATACGCAATTACGATTTCAGGTATGAAATTTTCCCTGGAAGAAATCAATTATTGTCGGCAAGTTTGTTCTATAAAGAATTTTTAAACCCAATAGAACAAAAATCAAATCCCAATGCAGCAAGAGAGGTTACTTATATCAATGCTTTTTCTGCTTCAAATTTTGGTTTTGAATTTGAATTTAGAGCCATCCTATCATCTTTGATTAAATTAGATTCAGTCAAGTTTTTAGACAATCTTACCATATTTGCAAATGTTGCTGTTATCCAATCGAATGTGATTGTAAACAATGAAAATAAAGCCATCGACCAAGATAGGAGGCTACAAGGTCAATCACCTTATGTTTTGAATGCTGGTATTCAATATCAAAATTTTGAAAAAGAATTTTCAGTATCACTTAATTGTAACAGTGTAGGCGATAGGATTTCAATTGTAGGTAATGTGAATGAGCCAGATTTATGGGAAAAAGGAAGAACTGTGTTTGATTTACAATTAGCAAAATCATTTAAAAAGGGTAAGTGGGAAGTTAGATTGAATGCCAAAGACATTCTAGTTCAGGACCTGGTTTTTTATAACGACATGGACAAAAACAAGAAATATGACCAAGGTACTGATTTAATTATATTTACCCGAAACTTTGGTAGAGAATTTTCTATAAGTGCGGCTTATAAATTCTGAAAATCTACTGCTTTATCAAATAAAAACTACACAAAAATACATTAGTTCTTAACCTAAAATTAAAGTAATAATTACATTGAGGAATCTATTTCTTAATCTTGGAACCTTTTTTTTGCTATACAAACCAATAAAAAAACAAAAATGAAAAAAATCTCAACTACTATTTTCGCAATGCTGTTAACTGTGATGGTATTTGCGCAAACACGCACATTGCAATCAGTTTCCTACAGAGGAGCTTTTGAACCAGGTGTGCCAATGTGGACTGCTGGCTGGACCAATTTTGATCCAAACACAACAAACTATGATTCTATCCATAGTGGAAAAACTGTAACTACAGTTACAGCTGCTATTACCAGAAACACAACTTGGTTAAGTTCTAGAGTATATGTAATTAGTGGCCCAATTTATGTGAAATCTGGTGTAACTTTAACTATTCAACCAGGTACTTTGATAAAAGGAAATGCCTTGGCTTCAAATTCTTGTTTAATTGTTTCAAGAGGTGCTAAGATTAACGCTCAAGGAACATCATCTAACCCTATTGTATTTACATCTTCTAAAGGCGTAGGACAAAAAAACTTAGGTGATTGGGGTGGTGTTATTTTACTTGGAAAAGCAAAAATCAATGCTGTTGGTGGTGTTGCTAACATTGAAGGTTTAGCTGCTGCAGTTGACAATGAATATGGTGGAACTGATGACGATGATAATTCAGGTGTATTTTCATATTGCCGTATTGAATTTGGTGGATATATTTTTTCTCCAGATAAAGAAATCAATGGATTAACTATGGGTGGTGTTGGTAGAAAAACAAAAATTGACCATATCCAAACTTCATTTATTAATGATGACGCTTTTGAGTGGTTTGGTGGAACAGTAAATTGTACTCATTTAGTATCATACCGTAACTTGGATGATGACATGGATACAGATTTTGGATATAGCGGAACAGTTCAATTTGGACTTGTAATTCGTGATAAAAATTATTTCGACCCAAGTTCAGGCTCAACTTCAGAAGGTTTTGAATCAGATGGCGAAGGTGTTGGTTCAGATTCAACTATTGTTCCAAGAACAAAAGCTGTATTTTCTAACATTACGTTAATTGGTCCAGGACGTAACGATGTTGTTGGTTCAGTTAACTCTAAATTTCAACGTTGCATTCGTATCCGTAGAAATTCTAACTTAAGAATTTTCAACTCAGTATTTACTGACTTCCCTAATGGATTGCATTTTGATGGTGACCGTTGCGCTGAAGGTGCAAGAACTACTAACAATCCAGATTGGAATAGTACTACAGTTAGATACAACGTATTCGCTAGTATCAAAGGAACAATGATGGTGGCAAACAGTCGCTATGCAGCAATCGGCATCACCTCTAAAGAAGCATTATTTTCTGCATTAGGTAATGACTCTTCATATAAAGCTTCTTCAAATGGCTTATTTGTTGATAATGTTACATCATCAAATTATGATATGGATTACCGCCCAGCTTCTGGTTCACCATTGGCTTCCGGTGCAAATTTTGTTGATGATTTTATTACTTCAAGAACTAGACTTGGTTTAGGATCAGTGAATATTACTGCAGATACAATTGAAATTGCTAATTTATCTGAAGTACAAACTGCAACATTAACCGCTGGTAGCATTGCAAATGCAGATATTTATAATTGGGTAGTACCTACAGGTTGTACAATAGTTTCTGGTCAAGGAACAACTTCAATTACTGTTTCTTTCTTAACTAATCTTGCAACTTCTATTGCAAAACCAAAATATATCTATTGTTCAGCTACTAATATTGCCTCAGGTACATTTTCTACAACTGACTCAGTTAGAATTGCTAAAACAAAACCTACATTTTTAATCACTGGTTTATTATCAAATGCTAATAACAATTTAATTGGTAAAGCTTGGAATTCAAATTTAACTTCTAGTGCAGCTGCTTCTCAAAAAGTTGTAAATGTAACAAGCACAAGTGGTTTAAAAGCTGGTATGTTAATTAAGTTAGTTGCTGGAACAGGTGCTGGTGCAGTAGGAACAAGCAACACAGTTGCAACTGTAAACAGTTCTACTCAATTTACATTAGTAAACAACATAACTACTACAATCGCTTCTGGAGCTACTCTTTATGGATATGTAGTTCCGCAAAATGCATTTGCTGCTGTTTCATTAGCAAATGGCTCAAGTGTTGGTACTTTGGTAACTGTAACTTCAACAACTGGATTAAAAGAAGGTATGTGGTTAAAAATTACCTCTGGTACTGGTACATTCAAAACTGGAACAGTGGTAGCAAAAGTAATAGACGGTACTAATTTCGTACTTTCTTTACCTCCAACAGTTGCGCTTTCAGGTGCTGCAATTTCAGCTTATCCCTTGTTAACAAATACTTGTCCAGTTGCAGTTGCAACAGGCTTTACATCTGAATTTGATGTAACAGTAGTTGCTTCTGCTTCAAACAATATTGGCTACAGATTTGATGCTCCTAAAGGTGCTCGTATTTGCCGCGTAGGAAATAACACATTAAATGATTACACTACAGCTCGTACTGCATTTGTATTAACTACTGCAAATAATGTGGGTATAGTATTTGATTCATCATTTGTATCTGGTGCAGTTAAAGTTACCCCTTATAACAATGCAGGTACAGGAAAAGCATTAAGCGTAACTGTAAGAAAAGAAAAAGCTGGTATTTTTAAAGTTATCAGTACTGCTGCTGCTCTTCCTAACACAACAGTTAACTACAAAGCTAGTGTAACTAATGGTAGTGAGGTTGCTGAATACAAATGG
Organism: Chitinophaga pinensis; assembly: GCA_945875195.1. Classification (GTDB taxonomy): domain Bacteria; phylum Bacteroidota; class Bacteroidia; order UKL13-3; family UKL13-3; genus B1. Next base: position 5,613 of record CAMCJW010000157.1, read on the forward strand.
ACTATCCCTACAACAGGTAGAGTTAGCTTTACTCATGGTGCTTCAGCTGGAACTGTTTCTGGATTTACTATTACTACAATTACAGACACCTTATCTTTATCATTCAACGGAGTATTTACAAGCGGATCTTTAAAAGTTGAAGCGGTAAACAATTGCGGTACTGGAACTGGTAAATCATTTGTATTAAATGGTACAACTACGCTAACCAAAAAGCAAAATTCATTTGAATTAGAAGAAAATACTGCGGATGTAACCAACAGCACCTTCAATGTTTATCCTAATCCAAGCAATGGTAGCTTCACAGTTTCAATGCTAACTGAAAACAAAGAAGATGTTGCAGAAATTGTTATCTATAATACTTTAGGTCAAATAGTTCGCACTATTTCAGCAGAAAACAACAATGGTATCATCAATGCTGATATTAACTCACAACTTGAAAACGGTATTTATATCGTAAAAGTTAAAGTTGGTTCAGAAATGAATACAATTAAAATATCTGTAGAATAATTATTTATTAACCCAACCTAAAAAGTCCCCAGAAGAAATTCTGGGGACTTTTTTTTTATTATTAACATTAAAATAATGATACTTTCATTCATTTGCCATTAAAGAAAACATTATGAAATTGTTGATGGTAAGTATTTTATTATTGTGTATTGGTTTTGTTTCATGCAAAAAAGACCCAAATCCATTCCTTATTGAACCTACACCTTATACCCCAAGTCATCAAACCTTCGTTTTAAGTGAAGAAAACGATTCTAATTTAATTGAATATTCTTATGATCCTTTGTGGAGAATTTTAAGTTCAAAAAGAATTGTTGGTGGAATAAATAAAGAAATAATAACTTGGAGCAAATCTGGATCTCAAGTAAAAAAAATTAGTAATACCAATTCCTATATAAATACTTATTTTTTGAATAAAAAAGGATTTGCTGATAGTGTTTCCGTTATATATGCCGGATTTGTTTATTTAACCGAAAAATATGCTTATTCTAACATTGGATTACCAATATCTAAAACAATAGTAGGAACAATACTTTCAAATCCATATGAAGAATATTTTACCTATGAATATGTTAACGGAGATTTGGTTAAACAAACGCAAGAATATGAAGGACAAACCTTTATTAGCACCTATATCTATTATACAGATTCTTTAAATATTTTTGCTGGGACACAAGAAGCAATTTCTTTTATACCACAAAGCAAACACCTTGTAAAAAGAATTACTCAAGAAGATAGCACTTATATTGATTATACATACTCTGAATTATCTGAGGATGAAATAATTATTCAAATGACAAATGAAGAATTTACAACCACAGAAAAG
>CAMCJW010000158.1 GCA_945875195.1 Chitinophaga pinensis
GCAACCAAAGAGTGCCAAAGCTGCAATTGATCAGGAGTTAAAAGATTGGGCCGAATTGGGAGTTGAGGGACATTTTGATGGCAAAAATCCTTGGCTATATTACCACCATTTTTTAACCGAAAAGGCGGCAAAAGTGGTTGGTGCTTTGCCTAGTGAGGTAGTTATTATGAACAACCTTACAGCCAATTTGCATTTAATGATGGTAAGTTTTTACAAGCCCACCCCTACTCGTTACAAAATAATGATGGAAGTTTCAGCCTTCCCATCAGATATGTATGCTATGGAAACGCAGACAAAGTTTCACGGTTTGAACCCAGACGATGCAATCATAGAATTGAAACCGCGTGAAGGTGAACACACATTTCGCACCGAAGACATTTTGGCTCAAATTGAAACCCATAAAGACAGCCTAGCTATTGTGATGATAGGTGGTGTAAATTATTATACTGGTCAGGCATTTAACATGCAAGCCATTACAGCCGCAGCGCATGCTGTTGGTGCCATAGCAGGATTTGATTTGGCGCATGCCGCTGGAAATTTGCATTTACAATTACATGATTGGGATGTAGATTTTGCGGTATGGTGTACCTATAAATATTTGAATTCTGGCCCAGGAGGTACCAGCGGTGTATTTGTAAATGAACGCCACGGAAATAAGCCAGAGCTAGTGCGTTTTGCAGGTTGGTGGGGACATGATGAAGCGGAGCGTTTTCAAATGAAGAAAGGCTTTAAACCCATGATAGGCGCAGCTGGTTGGCAGTTGAGTAATGCGCAAATTTTCCCTATGGCCATCCACAAAGCATCCTTAGAAATGTTTGATGAAGCTGGCATAGAAAACCTGCGAAAGAAAAGTGAATTGCTCACAGGCTATTTAGAATTTATTTTAAAAGACTATTCGCACTATTTAACAGTGATTACGCCAACAGACCCAAAACAAAGAGGTTGTCAGCTGTCAATCATTGTAAAAAGTGATGGTAAAAAATTATTTGATTACCTACAAACACAAAACATTTTACCAGATTGGCGCGAACCAGATGTTATCAGAATGAGTCCAGTTCCTATGTATAATTGCTTCGAAGATATTTTCAGGATTGGGGTGGCTTTGAAGGGGTATTATTTGTAGGAGGGTCTTTGGTTGTTAGTCTTTAGTCATTGGTAGTTGGTCGTTAGTTTTTGGTTTATAGAAAGATGATGCTAGCTAAACCTGGTCACTGAGCCTGTCGAAGTGGGATACGGGTGATTTGGAATTATTGGTGGGGAGGAAATTAGAATTATCATTGAAGCAGGCTTCGACAGGCTCAGCCACCGGTTTTTTGGCAACTGGTCATTTTAAAAGATTTATTTGAATAAGGATAAAAAGAAAAGCTAGGTGCCAGAGGCCAGAAGCTTTTCTGAAGCCACTTTTTCATAGTTTTAATGAGAATATCTTATTAATTTGCCAACTTTATATTGAAGTACAAATGGCTGAGAAAATTAACATCGTTGGCGGTGGATTGAGCGGAACTTTAATGGCTATTTATCTAGCTAAACGTGGGTTTGATATTAATTTATTTGAGCGCAGACCAGATATGCGTAAAAACAAAATGAGTGCTGGGAGGTCTATTAATTTGGCGCTTTCTACACGCGGTTTACATGCACTAGAAAAAGTGGGCTTGGATCAGGAGATATTGGCAGATGCCATTCCTATGACAGGCAGGATGATGCATAGCAAAACAGGCGAATTGAATTATCAGCCATACGGAAAAGATGGGCAGGCTATCAACTCTGTTTCTAGAGGCAGGCTCAATATTAGGTTATTGGAATTGGCCGATGAATTTGAAAATATTACTTTACATTTTAACACCAAATGTGTTGATTTAAATGTTGAAGCTGGTAGCGCCACCTTTGAAATGGAAGATGGCTCGAACCAATCATTTACGGCAGATAGAATTATAGGAACAGATGGCGCTTTTGCCGCAACCCGCGCACGCATGCAGATGGGCGATAGGTTTGATTACCATCAATTTTATTTACAGGTAGGCTATAAAGAACTAGAAATACCTGCAGGTGCTATGGGCGAATTTAAGATGGAAAAAAATGCCTTGCACATTTGGCCTCGTGGTGCATTTATGATGATTGCCTTGCCAAATCCTTCTGGTGATTTTACCTGTACCTTGTTTGTTCCTTTTGAAGGCGAAAAAAGTTTTAACGCTATTGAAACCCGCGAAGACGTGGAGAAATTCTTTGCTGAAGAGTTTCCAGATGCTTTGCCAATGATGCCCACTTTGTTAGATGATTATTTTAAAAATCCTACTGCAAGTTTGGTTACGGTGCGCTGCTACCCGTGGGTAAAGAAAGATAAGTTGGCTTTGATGGGCGATGCAGCACACGCGATTGTTCCATTTTATGGTCAGGGTATGAACTGTAGTTTTGAAGATGTGGTGGTAATGGATGAATGTATTGAGAAATATGGTTCTGATTGGAACAAAATATTTGATGAATACCAAAAACTCCGTAAACCCAATGCCGACGCTATTTCACAGCTAGCCATACAAAACTATACCGAGATGGCTGAGAAGGTGGGCGACCAGCATTTTATGCATAAAAAGCACATTGAACATGATTTGAGCAATTTGTATCCAGATAAATTTAAATCGCAATATGAACTCACTACTTTTAGCTTAAGTCCTTACAAGTATGCCTTGGATCAAGGTGTTAAAAACGACCAATTATTAGAGAAAATAATTGCTGATAAAACAGAAGATAGGATAAATGACCCTGAATACATGGCAGGACTTTGGCATTTATTGGCCTAATTATTTATATTGCTTTAAAATTCAGAAAACGCACTTTATGAAAAAATTTCTTTTATTAACTTTAACAATTTTATCAGTATCATTTTTAGGTTCAGCCCAAACAAAAAAGCCTGCAACAACTAAAAAACCTGAGCCAAAACATACCACTGTTTCAAAACCAAAAGATACAAAACCTAAGGGACAAAGGGTAGAAATATCAACTGATTTTGGGGTGATGATTGTTAGATTGTATGATGAAACGCCCTTGCACCGTGATAATTTTATTAAATTGGTGAAACAAGGATTTTATGATAGTTTGATGTTTCATCGAGTGATAAAATCGTTTATGATTCAAGGGGGCGATCCAACTTCGAAACATGCAGATTCAAACGCCATGCTTGGCGCGGGCGATATTGGGTATAAAATTCCTGCTGAATTTAATCCTATTTTATACCATAAAAGAGGTGCCCTTGCAGCAGCGCGGGATAACAATCCTCAGCAAATGAGCAGCGGTTGTCAGTTTTACATTGTACAGGGCAAAACATATACCATGCAAGAATTGGAGCAAATTATTAATTCCAGAAACATGAGCCGCAAGCAAGAAATTTTATACTCTTGTTATCAATCAGATACTGTGCAGGCAGCAATAAGTGCCTTACAAAACAGTGGTGATAAAGAATTAGTGAGGCAATATATGGAAAAGCTGCAGGTGGTGGCAGATGATGCTTACAAATCAAAATATCCGAACGCCGAAAAAATTAATAATGATCAAATATTGACCTATAACCAATTTGGCGGTACGCCTCATTTAGATGGCGCCTATACTGTTTTTGGAGAGATAGAAGGAGGCTGGGAAGTTTTGGATAAAATTGCCAACTCCCCAACCAGACCCGGCGATAGACCTGTGGAAGATATACGTATGAAAATGCGTTTAATCAAGTGAGACTTCTCCTTTTCATTTTTATACTAATTGGTTTCAATGGTTTTGCTCAAAACGAAACTATTGTAATTGGCAAGGTTCAAGATCGCCATAACAAAGAAGCATTGCCGTTTGTGAGTTTGGGGTTTAAAGGTATACCTGGAGGATCTACTACAGATTTTGAGGGTAGGTTTAAGTTAAAAACATTACAAAAAGCAGATTCTCTCATTGTCACTTATGTTGGCTATAAAAGGTACGCCGTAAAAATAAAGCAAGGTGTTAGTCAAACGGTCTTGGTTGAATTAGATGAAGCTACCCAAGAGATGAACGAGGCTATCATCACTCCGGGATTAAATCCAGCGTGGCGAATTGTTGATGGAGCAAGAGAAAGAAAAAAAATTGTTAATCAAGATGAGATAAGCAGTTACCAGTACAACTCTTATAGCAAAATTGACATTTCGCTTTCAAATATTTCTGATGAAATGAAAAATTCGAAGGTGTTTAGACCAATGAGATCATTGTTTGATACCATTCACCAAATGACCAATGAAGAAGGCAAACACATACTACCTGTATTTGTAAGCGAAACCTATTCTAAATACTACTATTTAAAGAGTATTGGAAAGGGTAAAGAAATTGTTGAAGGAAGTAAATATTCTGGAATTGGCATTGAGGCAAATTCGTATTTAACAGATTTAATGGGAGGCCAATTGCATCATTATAATTTTAGCAATAATTTTATTACCATATTAAACAAAGATTTTGTTTCACCTATAGCTGATGAAGGCCATTATTATTACGTTTATACCCTTTTGGATTCTATGGACATTGATGGGCTAAAGTGTTATAAGATTCAATTGAATTTGAAAAGAAAACAAGACTTGGGTTTTGAAGGATATATTTGGATTAGCGATAGCACATTTGCCCTAAAAAGGTTAATTCTTGAAGTGGGGAAAGCTGCCAATGTTAACTTCATTAATCGCATTAAAATTCAGCAAGAGTTATTACCTACAAAAGAAACACCTTGGATCACATCTAAAAGCAGGATAATTTTTGACATTGCTAGGATGCAAAAAAAAGGAAGTGGGATGGTTGCAGGTTTTTATAATGCCTACACCGGTATTGAAACAGGCATTGGAATTAACAAAGATTTTTTTGATTACCCTGTTGTAACCAATGAAGATGCTGGTATAAAAGACAGTAACTATTGGGTGGAAAAAAGAACTGAACCACTATCTTCCATTGAAAAGGAAATGATCAGCAAGGTAGACTCGGTAAACGACTTACCTATAGTAAAAACATACATTGATTTGGTTCAAACCGTTTTGCAAGGATATAAAAGAATAGGCAAACTAGATTGGGGACCCTATATGAACGTGGTTGCCTATAACAATGTAGAAGGAGTTAGGTTTAGGTTAGGGTTTAAAACAAACTATGATTTTAGTGAAAAACTAGTATTGAAAACCTATTTGGCCTATGGGTTGCAGGACGAAAAATTTAAATACAGCTTAGGTGGTGATTATATTTTTGACTCAAGAAGGTGGACCGTTGCTTCGGCCAGATACCGTAAAGATTATGACATTTTAGGTATAACAAATTCACCAATTACTTATGCCTTGAGTTCAGGTTTTTTTCAGTTCGCTAACTTTTTCTCAACCAATGTTAGGATCAACCAAACAGAAGAGGTAAACTTAAGTTTTACCCAAACTTTTTCGAGCAATTGGACAGTGAAATTTTTATACGACAACAGCATTTTTACACCTAAAGGGAATTTTATTTTTTCTTATATTACTAATCCAACAGCAAGCCCAGCTGATCAAGTTTTGGCAGGTGAGTTTAGAACAAGCCAGGTTGGCATAGAAGGAAGATGGGCTTATAAGGAGGTGATGATTTCGAGAGGGCACGATAGATTTATGGTTGAAAGAGCGAAGTGGCCTGTTGTTATCGCTAGCTATTACAGAGGCGTTGATGGTTTGTTGGGTGGGCAATTTAATTACGATAAATTTAATTTAATCATATCGCACCACATGAATACTTCGGTATTGGGAACGGCAGATTGGTACATTTACATGGGCAAAATATTTGGTAAATTGCCTTACCCATTGCTAGATGTAGCCCGTGGCAATGAAAGTTCAATTTATAGCGATTACAATTATAACCTGATGAATTTTTATGAGTTTGTAAGTGATGAATTTATACATGCTAGCTATACTCAAAGATTTGAGGGTGTAATTTTTAATAAAATTCCCTATATAGATAAACTAAAGTTGAGAAACTATTTTGTAGTAAAAGCTGCTTATGGGCAAATGAGTAATGAGAATAAAAGTTTAATGCCCTTGGCAGATGATCAAGGAAGAACCTTATCAACCATTAACACTTTTGCCAAAGAACCTTATGTTGAAATTGGGTATGGTGTAGAAAATATTTTTAAAATTGGCACATTAGGATTATCACATAGACTCAATTACAGAGATCTGCCAGGAGCCAGGCTATTTGGTGTGAATATTGGATTTAGGGTGCAATTTTAATACCCAACAAAAAGTACAGGAATAGCAGAGAAAAAGTTATTTTTGGATCAAACATAAGCGCTTTGCAACAACACGTATTTACCATAGCAAAAGTTTGTCAGCACTATGGCATTGAAAATGCAGTTATTTGTCCTGGCAGTAGATCTGCACCCCTTGTATTTGCATTTACAAGTATCACTGGCATGAAGTGTTATTCTGTAATAGATGAACGCAGTGCTGCTTTTATGGCTTTGGGAATGGCGCAACAATTACAAAAACCAGTTGTGCTCATTTGTACATCTGGTACAGCTTGCCTCAATTTTTTTCCTGCTGTAGCTGAAGCCTTTTATCAAAAAATACCTTTGCTCATTTTAACTGCAGATAGGCCGCCAGAAATGCTTAACCAGCAAGATGGGCAAATGATTATGCAAAAAGGTGTATTTGGTAAACATGTTTTAGGCAGTTATGAGTTATTAAGTTACCAAGAAGAAAACCTTGATTTTAAATTAACGGAAAAGATTGTATTAAATGCGATAGAAGAATCTGTGAAAAAATCTGGTTTTGGGCCCGTTCATATTAATGTTCCCTTAAGCGAACCATTATACAATTTACCAGAAATCCCTTCCTTTCCAGAATTACATTTTCGCCTTGAAAAAAAGATATCAACTATAACAGAGCTGCCCTTGTTGAACGATTTTTCTGATGCTTGGAAAGTAAGTAAAAAGAAATTGATATTGG
>CAMCJW010000159.1 GCA_945875195.1 Chitinophaga pinensis
TTATTTCTACTCCACGCACAGAGATATTTAGAATAGTGGCAATTTCTTTGGTTGAAAGATTCATGCGCAGGTAGGCGCACATTTTGATGTCGTTTGCCGTAAATGCAGGAAAGCGCTCTTTTAAAATAAGTGTAAACCTATCATGAATATTATTAAAATACAGTTCAAATTTTTCCCAATCTCTGTCGATGATGGTATCATTTTCAATGTTTTTGATGAGGTCGCTTATCTCAGGTTTAATTTTAGGATCGTTGCTAATACTTGAAATGTGTTTAAGCTTATCCTTGATGCTCAGCAGCATTTCGCTTTTTTGAACAATATGCATGGTAGATGAGGCCAATTCTCTGCCTTGGTGCTCAATTTCTTGCTGTAATTGTTGGTTTTTTAGTTCAATCAGCTCTTTGTCTTTTTGATCCTTTTCTTGTTTGAGCGATTCTGTTTGTTGCTTAAACAAGGTGTCTTTTTCGGCAATAATGCGGATGGCTTTTTTTCTGACCAACATTTGCGGGAAGAAACCAATGAGTAATACTATAATAATACCTATAAAGGAATAAATAAACTTGGCAACTTTGGTCCAGTACCAAGGAGCAGGAATGTGAATTTTTATAATGGTTTCGGGTCCTTCTATACCCAAGCATTTGGCTTTGATGTGAAAAGAGTAGTCTCCAAATGATAAACGGCTAAACTCTCTGTTAGTGGAACTTTTGTAGGGTGACCAATCTTTCTCCCAACCTTCTAAATAACTTGAAAATGATAGGTCGTTAAAAAAATTTGCATTGGTTGAACTGTACGAGAATTCTATAGAGCGGTCGTTTATTTCTACGGCGTTGCTTTGCGGCCCGAGGTATTTAAAGTAAACAGAATCCAGTTGTTCAAGAGAATGAATAGCTGTAATTAAAGTTTGCGGTTGAACAGGTTTGAATTTGCCAATTTGGTTCAAATTAAATTGCTCAAAGCCAGATTCCACGCCAAGGAAAACATTTCCATTGCCACATTCATGAAGGAAATCGAATCCTCCTACAAGGTTCTGGTCTAGTTTAGGAAGCAACACTTTAGAGAAAGAATATTCTACCCCATCATAAACAGGTTTAATAAAACCAATTTCATGGTTATTGATGAACCACAACTTGCCATTTTTGCCAACATATAATCTTTTGAATGCATCATTGTTATCAAGTAATCCATTGAAGTTTTTAGCAGGTTGAAATCGTCCGTAATCTTCGCGAAACTCATAAACGCCTTTGGTGGTGCAGAAACTTAAACCTTGTTGGGTGTTAAAAACATAGTTTTCATTTTGGCTCGGCAATCCTTCTTTTGTACCAAACAGCTTTACGTTTTGCACACTTTGTAAGTCGTTGTTTAACCTTATTTTATAGAGGCCTTTATAGGGATGAGCTACCCAAATATTGCCTAATTCATCTTCTTCTAAAAATCGGCTCGACTCTTTAAATGGGTTAGGTGTAGCCACAAAGGAGAGCGTATTGTTCTGCCAATTAAAAATAGAAATGCCATTGTAGGTCCCAAGAGCAAAGAAACCGAGATTGCTTTTTAAAGGAATGATTTTCCAACAGCCTCTGATTTCAGAAATTTTATTTGCAGTATTCCCTTGCACTTCAAACAAACCCTCGTGGTGGCATACAAACAATTTTCCGTTAATTTCTTGAACCCACCAAACCTGACCTTCGGTATTGGCAATCAACTCAAAATTGCTGTTGTTGTTTTTCTTTTGAGCATATAACCCATTGTTGGTGCCAAAGTAATAACTATCACCAAATTCGGTCATGCAATATCCTGTGCCTTTGAGCAATCCATCTGGCACAACGTAGGCAAAAGGGTAATTGGTTCTAAGTAGATCAATGCCATTATCTAGGCCCAACCAGATATTGTGGTTGGCATCTTTATAAACCGAAAGCACATTGTTGTTTTGAAGCCCGTCTTTGTTGCTAATGTTTTTAATAATTTGGGCGTTGCTATCTAAAATAAATACACCATTTCGGTTTGAACCTAAAATATAATTACTCCCAAAATTGCAAGCCTTATAAATGCGACTAACCTTAAACAACTCTTGGTTATTACTCACCTTAACTAGCTTTTGGTCTTGATAAAAATAGAGTCCGTTTTTATAGGTGGCAATCAGTAATTGGTTATTGCCTCTGGCAAGAATAGACGAGATATCTAAACCACTTTTGCTGATTAATTTGTTGAATTGACCACCTTTGAGTTCAAAAATGCTCCCCTCAATATCTGTTAAAAAGAGGCGTTTTCCAACTTTATAAATATTTTCGAGTGTGTTTTCCACCTGTGCTACCGCAATGAGTGATTTTTGGTCGTACATAAATACCTGGCGATTGGTTTGAAAATAAAACCTGCCCTCATACTCTTCAATTCCCCAGACATCCTCAAAGCCTTTATAGCCTTCTGGCATTAGGTTGGCTATGGAAATGTATTGCAAGCTGCCATTGGTTTCAAATCGAAAATAGCCCATTTCATTCTGGCCACCTGCATAAATTCTTTTTGTTTTACTATCGTATAAAATAGACCTAAGAATGGTATTTTTAGGAAGAGAATGTTTGCTAAATATTTTTCCATCAAATATTAGGAGGCCCTCGTTGTTGGCGTAAAACATCACCCCATTATCTCCTTCGCAAATATCCCAATTTTGGGTGCCTCCTTGGTAAATTTTTTTGGTGTAGTTTTTAATCAATGGGCTATTGGAAATAGGCTGCGCAATAACGTAAACTTGGCTTAGGAAGAAATATATTAACAGAAAGAAGGATAACCTAAAACATTTTTTCATTTTTGTTATATCAATGTAGAATCAATTATAGTAAATTCTAATTTATCTTACAAATAATAAAATATTTATTTACAGATACTTGACAAGTTTTGTAGTAGTGATGTTGTAGGGAGTAATTGCTTTGAAGTAGGTGAGTTGGGGAGGTGATATGAGGTATTTCGCTAACTATGGCTGAGATTCACGGAATAAATAAAAGGATATTGAATTCATCTTACTTTTTAAACAAATTTTTAATTGTGTTTGGGTTTGCCTGCTTCGTGGTCTTCCCGCATCAATTAAAGGCGCAGGATCTAGAAACAGATTCAACTTATAAGCCAATTGCAACTGGGCCTGCAGGTTTAATTCCCTTAAAAAAGTTGAATGTAGGTGGCTATTACCGATTTTTTGGAATCAACAGAAACCTAGAACAACCGTTTGTGGTAATACCAGGAAATCCCTATGCCAGTGCTCCTGCATACATATTGGGCACAGGGGATGTATACAGAGACCCACCAATGATGCTATTGAATTTATCGGTTCAGCCAACCTCAAAAACTTTTATTGGGATGGATTATGCCTTGTACCACAACTTTTCTGGAAACCCCGGCTCTAGTCCAATTAACTTAAACTTAGGAATTAATTTAACAGGCAGCATACAAACAGATGTTGGAAAATTTACGGCTCACATGGGCGGTATCAATTGGGTGGAGTTGAGTGGTATGGTGTTTAGTAGCTTTATAGGATACCAAAGATTTAGCATTTATGAGCGTTGGCCTTGGGAGGGCAATGCAGTTTCTTACGATAGGGCATCTAATTATTACAGTTATGGAAGCATCAGCAGAGACATGCGTTTTGGGATGCAGCCTTTTAAAGGCTTATTGGTTGATGGTGAAGAATTACCAGGCAATATTTCATTTAGGTTCTTATATGGCACCACGCCAGCTCAAGCATTCATTACCAGTAATATCCCTTCTTATACTTTGGGTGGAAAGATTAAAAAGAAGTTTAAGAACCAAAGCATAGGGATCAATACCATGGACTACCGATTGTTTGTAGATTCTACTGCAAGAGAGCAAGCTGGCATTCAGCTCTTTACCTTTTCATATGATTTAAATTATAAGGGATTTGTGGTTTCTGCTGAAATGGGTAAAGGGCAACTTTATTCGCAAGTGCAAAAGGAAGGTTGGGGAAATGCAGGAAGAATATTGTTAAGAACCCCAGCAAAAGTTACCAAGATTCCAATAGAATTAGAAGCATTTTATTTGAGTCCGCAGTTTATCAATTACTATGGTAATTTTTTAAGCTTCAATACCAATATTGTAAGCACAGCAGCTTTGAACCAAAATGGAGCAACTCTAGGCGGAAGTGGAGGTATCAGCAATTTTGCCGGATCCATTACAGATGTTGGTCAGGTGAGTAATAATAGAAAAGGATTCAGCGTAAATGCTTGGTTCGACTTAACAAAATCAACCAAATTAAATGTAGGAAACATGAGCTCTATGGAGGTAAGTTCTATGAGCCGGCAGTTGGCATTTGGACATAAGATAAATGCATTGCCATTTTCTCGGTTTACACCATTTACAAATAATGTAGGTGCTTATAGTAATTGGACATCCTATTTCAGAGGTTTTTCGCAAACCATGCAAATTATAGATACCAATGAAATAGGTAGGCCAAAAAGTTTGTTAGGTTTTAACATGTTACAAGTTCAATTAAAGCAAAGAGTGAACTTATCTTGGTTGCCATTTTATGTGCTTTATGTAGGTTCATTTGGATCAGCCCAAAGCCAATTTGCCTTATTGCCAGATTTCAGTAACAGTGCTTATTTGCGCACTTATTACCACGAATTAGATGGCGTTTTTATGCTACACAAAGACGTGAGTTTGGTTACCACATTTGGTAGAGAGTACATAAAAGGAAACAAGCAACTCAATAAGGGAGATAACAAGGATGGAAAGGTTGGAAGTATTAATAACGACGCAATCAATCAAACTGGAAAATTGTTTGGATTGGGTTTGGATATTCATCTTTCAAAAAACACTAATCTGTATTTGCGAAGAAGGTGGATGAGCCAAGCAGATCAGAGCTTTGTGCAAGACAATATCAAGGGAACAGAAACCACCATAGAACTAAAATTATTCTTTTAATATGAAAGTTATTTATACATATATATTGTTGTTTTTGGCTGCAATGCCAATGTTTGTTTTTGGGCAAGACAAACAAGAAAAGAAGGTTGATTTTTTTGGTTCAGGCCGATTTTTATTGAACAACGGCAATTTGAGCGGACCATTATTGGATAAGGATACCACTACGGCAAGGAAGCAAATGACAGGGGCTACTTTGTTTGATTTGGGCTTTCATATTAGGCCAACAGATGAAACAGAAATAAAAGCCATTACTCGTGTTACCAATGATATCAATGGTTTTTGGGGTGGCGGCATTACATTTTATTTGCGTGAATTGTATTTAAGAGGTTTAATGTTTAAGCGCATTAAATACCAAGTGGGGGATTTAAACACAAGAATAACCCCTTATACATTATACAATCCTGCTGGCGAATTAAGTGCACACAATCCTTTGGCGTTAAATACTTTTTCGGAGATCATAGACTATGATAAATTTTATGGTAAGAACTCTTGGAGACAGCAAGGTGCAACAGCTGATATAGGTTTTGATTTCGACAAGCATTTAGATCACCTGCATGTTACAGGCATGATTGCAAAGAACAGACAAACAGATTATTTTAGTACGCCTGATAGGTTATTTTCGAGTGGGACTCTTGAGGCTAGGGCTTTTCATCAGTTGAGTTTGGCTTACAATTATGTTTACATTTTTGATGTTAAAAATTCGGCCATGTTTTCCAATGGTTTGTTTAAAAACAATGTTCAAAGTATAGCAGCAAAAGAAAAAATTACCCTAAGCAATCACATGTTGAATTTAAAGGCAGAGTTAGGCAATTCTAAAGTTACCTTTGATAATATTGTAGGCGCCCCAATTGTACCAGATGGTGGGTTTGTAGATGCAGGATTTGATTTGCAAAACAAAAAACAATCGTGGACAATTGGCGCATCTTATAGAAGTGTAGAAACAAGTTTTAGGAGCATGGGTGCGCAAAGCAGGAGAGTTGATTTTAATATGGTAGCTAGTGAGTACCCATACTATACCAACAGAGAATCTGTTAGGCCAGCAACCATACTTGATATTTTAACTGATGGTAACTATTATAACATGTTTTTAAATCCTGCATTAAAGGGCTATAATCCAGCCTATGAAAACATGTTACCTTATGGAAAGGCCACACCAAACAGACAAGGAGCAGATATTGAGTTGGGTTGGAGCCATTCCAAAAAGCAATTAGTAAAATTAGGTGCAGAAGGTTCTATGTATAACGAAATAACGGGTCAAGGAACCACTAATTTGAGAAGTTTTACCCACCTAGAAGCATATGCCGATTTGGGTTTAAATGAATTGTATAAAGGTAAGAAGAAATTACATTTGGGTTTATACGGTCGCATACAAAATACCAAAAGAGAGGGTATTGAAGGCATTGATAAAATAGATTTGAAAACCAATCAATTGAAGGTGGGTATTGAGTTTGAGATTATACCTAAATTGGAATTACAGTTTGCAAGCATTTTTGTAAATGCAACAGGAAATGAATATATGCCAGAGAGAAACAGCTTTAATGAAGTAATCTTTTACAATGCCTTTAAGGCCGATTTAAATGAAACGCTTTATATTGGTGGTATCAATTATCAATTTAGTAAGAATAATTGTTTGAAGCTTCAGTTTCAGCAAACTAATTGGGGAAACCAATTACTACCAGAAAACCAATATAAAATCAATCGTTTTACTGTTTTGTACAATTTGTTTTTTTAAAATAGTCATGAATAAAATAATTATATATTTTGGAATAATTGGCTTCGTTTTTCTTTCATCGTGTAAGAAAGATAGTTCAATTGAAGGGCCTGAGTTGGTTGATATTTTTGGGGAATTTAAAATAATTTTCACCAGTACCTTGGCTAACTTTTGCTGATAGGTTCATACCGCATAAAAATAAACTAGCGCTAGGACCATGGTTTCCGGCTAAAACATAATAGCGTGTTTTTTCGGCTGGAGATATTCCTTGGTAATTGACTGT
>CAMCJW010000160.1 GCA_945875195.1 Chitinophaga pinensis
TACTGCAGGAGGTTACAAAGAAATTATTATTGAAGTAAGTGGCGAAGATGTATATGGCATCTTAAAATATGAAAGTGGTGTTCACCGCGTGCAACGTGTGCCAGAAACAGAAACAGCCGGAAGGGTTCATACTTCTGCAGCCACGGTGGTGGTTTTGCCAGAAGCAGAAGAAGTGGATGTATATTTAAACCCGGCAGATGTAGATATGCAAACCTCTCGTTCTGGGGGTGCTGGTGGGCAGAATGTAAATAAGATTGAGAGTAAGGTTCAGCTTACCCACAGGCCGTCTGGTTTGGTGGTAGTTTGTCAGATTGAAAGAACGCAAAATGGTAACCGCGAGCGTGCCATGCAAATGTTGCGTTCAAAGTTATATGAGATTGAATTAACCAAGCACAATGGAGATATTGCCAGCCGCAGAAAAACCATGGTTTCTACTGGCGACCGTTCAGCAAAAATTAGAACTTACAATTACCCACAAAGCAGAGTAACCGACCATAGAATTGGTTATACAGCCTACAATTTACCGGATGTAATGAATGGCAATATTCAAACATTTATAGACCAACTTCAAGTAGCCGAAAACGCCGAGAAAATGAAAGAAGGGGGGATTTAGCCCTTCAACAAGCTCAGGATGACGATTATTAATAGCCCGGGTCCTTTAGGCGCGGGATCAAAAATCAATAATCAATATTTTTTAGGCCTTGAGGCCTTTTCATTCTTAAAACAACTATGCAGGAAGAAAGACCTAAAGGCCTATTTGGGTTTTCGTTTTGCCTTGCAATCCTGGGCCTAAAGGACCCAGGCTATTTGTTTTATCATTCATTTACAAAAACAACCTTTTTTTTAAGAGCCTAACCGATGCGTCATCACATATTGCACTTCGGCGTAAAGCTGCATGGGATTGAATTTGCGCCAATTGAATTCATCGAGTTCGCCGCCAAAATTGAGGAAGTAATCTATGTTAGCCTTTTTGAATTCTTCTAAAACATGAGGTTGAAAATTAAGGGCGGCAATCCATCCTTCTTCTTCCACATCTTGGAACCATTCTTCATAATAACTATCGTCGCTGCTATGAAAATTTAATACATTTTCGCCAATTAATATGAATTTGAAAATGCCGTTTACATTCAATGGCTCAACAACTTCGCGTTTAAGAAACATCACATCATTGTGAATGGCGTCATTCCATTCTCCTAAAAGTTCAATTACTGCAAACCCTTTTTGGTAATCTGCAAACAAAATTTTAAGGTATAAAGTGGGCGAACCAAACTCATCCCATTGCGGATGTATGACATAATTATAAATTTGATTGGTAAATTCAAATTCGCTGTATTCTCGCTCATAGAAGGGCGATACAGGATCCTGCTCGCTCTGATACATATCTCTCCAACGGTAAAAAGGCTCCAACTCTTGCATGGTCAAATTTTTATAAAAAAGATGAGAATAGCAACTGTAAATTGATATTAATGTTATTTTAAAAAACAATTTTGCTAAGGATTTTTTAAAACTACTTTTGTTACAATCAAAAACAAGCATTTCTATTTCAGTTACAGAAGAAAAATATACATGGATATTACAAAAATAAAGAGCGATTTACCCGCAAGTTTAGTGGTTTTTTTGGTAGCGTTGCCACTGTGTTTGGGAGTTGCCTTAGCAAGCGGCGCGCCTTTACTTTCCGGAATTTTAGCAGGTATTATTGGCGGAATTGTTGTTGGTTTCATAAGTGATTCACATTCTAGCGTAAGCGGACCCGCTGCTGGGTTAGCAGCAGTTGTTTTTTCTGCCATCACACAACTGGGTAACTATGAAACTTTTTTATTGGCAGTGGTTATTGCTGGAGGAATTCAACTGATAGCAGGAATTACAAAAATGGGGTTTATTGCCAACTTTATCCCTTCCAATGTTATCAAGGGCCTGCTAGCAGCAATTGGCATTATTCTTATTTTAAAACAAATCCAACATGCAGTAGGATACGATAAAGACAAGGAAAATGATTTTTCGTTTTTCAAATTTGATGGTGACAACACTTTTTCGGAGTTGATTAATATGCTCAATAGTTTTTCTTATGGGGCTGTTCTAATTTCAGTAGTATCATTATTGGTGTTAGTGTATTGGGATAAAACACCTATGAAACAATTTAAATTTTTTCCTGCATCCCTATTTGTTGTTATTCTTGGGGTAGCAATGAACTATTTATTCAATCAATTTATACCTAAATTAGCAATAGGTTCAAACCACATGGTGAGTATCCCAAAATTTGAAGGAATTAGCTCTTTGGTTACTATGCCAAGCTTTAAAAGCATTGTAAATCCTCAAGTTTGGATAGTAGCATTTACCATTGCCATTGTGGCGTCTATAGAAACTTTACTCAATTTAGAAGCCATAGAAAATGTAGATCCACATAAACGTCAAGCCTCACCCAATAAGGAGTTGGTAGCACAAGGAATAGGGAATTTGTTATCTGGATTGATTGGTGGAATACCAATTACTTCTGTTATTGTTAGGAGTTCGGTGAACTTAAATGCAGGTGCAGAAACCAAACTATCGGCCATACTTCATGGCTTATTTTTATTAATTAGTGTTTTGGTATTAAGTCCAATTATCAACCTAATCCCATTGGCATCTTTGGCAACAATTTTATTGGTAACTGGCTATAAATTAGCAAAAATTTCCTTGTTTAAAGAAATGTATAAAAACGGTTTGAACCAATTTATCCCGTTCATCGCAACCATTGTAGCTATTGTGTTTACCGACTTATTAATTGGGGTGTTAGTAGGTTCATTCATTAGTATCTTCTATATCCTAAAAAGTAATTTCAAAAATGCTTATCATTTTCAAAAAGACAGCTACCATACGGGAGAAGTTATAACCATTACCTTATCTGAAGAGGTTTCTTTTTTAAATAAAGGAAGCATCAAGGAAATGTTATTTAAAGAAATTCCACCAAATTCTCAGGTTATTTTAGATGGATCAAAATCAACCTATATAGACTTTGATGTTCTGGAAATAATAAGTGACTTTTTAACCATTCATGCGATTGAAAAAAACATTTCCATTCAAGCAATTGGAATCAAATCTCACTACGAAAAAGAAGTAAGGGGCCATGTGGAAAGTGAAAAAATAAAGTCATAAATAAAGTAAGCCCTATCCGTAAGTTACTAATTTATCTTAAATTGCAGCTATGAGCTATTTTACTTTACCACTTGTAAAGCATTTAAAAACTGATTTTCTAGCATCCTTTTCATTGGTGATAGTAGCCATTCCACTTTGTTTAGGAATTGCTCATGCCTCTGGCGCTCCTATGATTGCTGGATTAATAGCTGGTATTATTGGAGGTATTGTAGTGGGGTTTTTAAGCGAATCAAACTTAAGTGTTAGTGGCCCTGCAGCGGGTTTAACTACCATCTGTTTAGCCTCCATATTAGAGTTAGGTAGCTACCAAGGTTTGGTAACAGCAGTTCTCTTAGCTGGCATTTTGCAGGTTGCTTTTGGACTTTTAAATCTAGGTTTTTTTAGCAATTATATCCCAAATGCAGTCATAAAAGGTATGTTATCTGCTATCGGGCTCATGCTCATTCTTAAACAATTTCCCCACCTAGTTGGCTATGATTCGGAAGAAATGGGGGCGGAAGATTTTAGCATTGACCAAGAAGAAATTGTAGGTGCAGTTCCTCAAATTTCACCAGAACACGAAAATACCTTTAGTCATTTATTACACACCTTCAATTTTCTGAATTACTCGGTTCTTTTGGTAGGTTTAATTAGCCTTTTAGTGTTGGTATTTTGGGACAAAAAATTTGGAGAAAAGTTTAAATTCATTCCAAGCTATTTGATTGCAGTTGTAATTGGAACTATTTTTTCGATTGTGTTAAATGCACTGTTTTCTTCCAATCAATTGGATTCAAGCCATTTTGTAAAAATACCCAATTTGTCTGACCCAAGCTCCCATGAAAATTTAATTATTTTTCCAAGTCTTACGTTTTTGAGCCAATTGTCGTTTTATAAAATTGCTTTTACAATTGCAATTGTAGCCTCATTAGAGAGCCTGCTTTCTATAGAAGCCATAGAAAAACTCGACCCAAAGATGCAAAAGGTAAATGCCAACAAGGAGCTCATTGCTCAAGGAGCAGGAAACATTATCAGTGCAAGCATTGGTGGGTTGCCTATCACTTCGGTAATTGTTAGGGGTTCGGTTAATATTTCTGCGGGTGCTCAAACTAAATTATCAGCAATCTTGCATGGCTTTTTCATTTTTATTTCAATGGTATTTTTGGTTCAGGTCATCAACCAAATTCCTCTAGCATCTTTAGCGGCTGTTTTGTGTTACACAGGATTTAAATTGATACATCCAGAAAACTTTAAAGAGCAATACAAGCGCGGTTGGTACCAATTTATCCCATTTTTGGTAACCATTGTTGCAATTGTAATGAGCGATTTATTAATTGGGGTTCTTATAGGTATGGCCATATCTTTTATTTTTATTGTGAGAGAGAATTTCCAATCACCTGTAATCAAAGTGGAAGATGCTGGGTTAATAACCAAGTTAACTTTTGGGAATAATGTAAGTTTTTTACACAAGTTCCAAATTGTTAAAATCTTAGAAGGCATTGTACCTGGCAGGCTTGTTGAGATAGATGGGTCTAAATCTGAATTTATTGACAACGATATCATTCAAGTTTTAAAAGAATTCAAAATTAGGTGTAAAGAAAAAAACATAGAACTATTAATTGGAGGAATAGTCGGAATGGAAACAAAAGATGAAATAAAGACGCAAATTGATGAATCGTACAAAAAGCTATTTGTCAATAACAAAAATTGGGTCGACAAAAAACTAGAAATGGACCCAGAATATTTTAAAAAGCTTCTTGCAGGGCAATCTCCAGAATATCTATTTATAGGTTGTAGCGACAGTAGAGTGCCAGCCAATGAGATAACAGGAACCGATCCTGGGGAGATGTTTGTGCACAGAAACATTGCTAATTTAGTGGTAAACTCTGATATAAATATGTTAGCTGTGTTACAATATTCTGTAGAAGTGCTCAATGTAAAGCATGTTATAGTTTGCGGGCATTATGGCTGTGGTGGCGTAAAAGCTGCACTAGAAAGCCACCAATTAGGATTAATAGATAAGTGGTTAAGGAATATTAAAGACGTTTATAGGATGCATGAGGAGGAATTAGATTTGATAACCGACCCTGAAAAGAAAGTGAGAAGAATGGTAGAACTCAATGTGCAAGAACAAGTATTTAATTTAATGAAAACCTCTTATGTACAAAAAAATAGAGCGTTATTTGGTTTTCCGCAGGTGCATGGCTGGGTGTACGATTTGGCTGATGGCTATATCAAAGATTTAGATATTGATGTTGACAAAGAATTAAGCGAACATGATATTTACCGCTTAAAGTAATTTTATAATTATTTTATCAAAACATTATAAATTTCTATTGGTTTTTAAGAAAGAAAACAGAACTTTGATTATGCAAATAGCAATTACCAATGATGTAAAAATTGTGGTTGAAACCGCTTACCAAAGTGAGAGACCCACGACAAGCGAGGGCAAATATGCCTTTGCTTACCGCATCAGTATTGTGAATCAAGGGGAGCATACCATTAAATTGTTGAGAAGGCATTGGCATATTGTAGATAGCTTAGATGGCAAATCGGAAGTAGAAGGCGAAGGTGTTGTTGGCGTTCAGCCCTTGCTTGAGCCAGGCGAAAAGCACCAATATGTTTCTGGTTGTATTTTAGGATCAACCATGGGGAAAATGTATGGAACCTATTTGATGGAGCGCCAATTTGATGGCAAATTATTTGAGGTGCAAATTCCAGAATTTGTGCTCACCGTGCCTTTTATGGACAATTAATTTTTGCAGTTACAACCTTTGTAAATAATTTCTTCCCCTTTGGCATTCATTCCCTTCACTTTTTTGTGCTTTTCATTGTAGTTAATGCTCCAAACAAAGTTGCCGTTTTTCCATTTCTCTTTCGCAGTAATACTACCTGTTTCGGCATAATAAATCCAGTTTCCTGCTTTTTTTTCATCTTGGTAAGCCCCTTTAACTTTGAACTTTCCATTGGGGTATTTTTCCTCAAATTTTTTGCGCGTTTGGGCGTTTGTGTTCAAACCTAAAAATAGCAAGAACAGTAGACTGATGCCTCGCAAAAATTGATTAAAAATCGTTCTAAAAATAACGCATTTAACCACACACTCTAATTTGGATTTTGCACCTTGCCCAAAAATTAATACAACATTATTCTTCATCTAATTAAAGACTTCCTTATGCAACATACTCGGATAACTTGATTAATAAAAATAATTATGAAAAAAACAATAATTAATCAACCCCTTGACTTAATTTAACAGGACTAATTAGCCCGGAGTAAATATTTACCAAAACAACATTTTCTGAACCCGACGATTTTTTTGTACATCTCCAAGATTGAAAATCCTCAGATAACTCGGTTGTAAAAGTATCTCCTATTTTCAAAAAATTAGATTTATACAATGTATCAACAGCCATTTGTTTGGAAAAAATGAAACCGCAGACAATACTTTTAGTGCAATTTGGCAAAACAGGATAATTAATTACTAATTTCTTACCTTCTTGGTATGGCAAATAGAAACAAATGGCCCATTCATCAAGTAAACTATCTGCCCAAATACTTTTGGTGGTTGACCTTAAATTGGGTAGTGAAAAACCAAAACATAGGGTAACATTTTTACTTTCAGTAATTGAAATAGTATTGAACATTAAATATAAATAATTACAGTATACATGTGACCCTAATTTGGTTAGTAGATATTTTTGGCATTCTTTTAAAGCTTCATCTATTTTGATCCCATTT
>CAMCJW010000161.1 GCA_945875195.1 Chitinophaga pinensis
CAGGTGCCATCATGGTGCTTATGTTATTTACAGTAATGTTGCTGAACCTAAATAAAGAATCAGAACCCCATAAATCTATTATTTACAAAGGCACTGCTGTTGTAACAGGTGGCATGCTCATGCTCGTTTTATTGGCTGCTATGAGGTCAACCGAACTATCAGCTTATTCAGTGCCTGCCACAACTGATGCTGGCTTTGTTCAAAACGTGGGCATGAAATTATTTACTGATTTTTTACTGCCTTTCGAAATGACTTCAGTATTATTTTTAGCCGCAATGATTGGAGCGGCAGTATTAGCTAAAAAGGAGGTACACTAATGAATTTACCTATAGAACAAACAAATCCACAAAATTGGTACTTGGTTTTGAGCACCATTTTATTTTCAATAGGCGTGATGGGTGTTTTGATGCGCAGAAATGCCCTGATTATTCTTATGTGCATAGAATTGATGTTGAATTCTGTAAACTTATTGCTGGTTAGTTTTTCTGCTTATGCAGGAAATACTGAAGGACAAGTTTTTGTATTTTTTATCATGGTAGTTGCTGCAGCAGAAGTTGCAGTTGGTCTTGCCCTTTTGGTAAGTATTTATCGCAATATTGGTACAACCGATATTGATATTTTAAGTAAATTAAAATGGTAGGAGCATTTAGTAGATAAGCAATGGATAACTTTTTAGCATTAACAAAATTGATTACTCCAGCCAGTTTGGTTGCACTCTTTCCATTACTTGGATTTTTTGTAACGAGCTTGTTTGGCAAATCACTCAAACATGCCAGCGGCTGGATTGCCAGCGGTATGATTCTACTTTCATTTATATGCTCTTTGTTTTTGTTCCTTAATTTGCCAACTGGCGCATCCCTAAATTTCAATTTATTGGAATGGATGAAATGGGGCAATATCACTTTGAGTTTTGGTATTTTAATAGATCCACTTTCTTTAGTGATGTTATTAGTTATTACAGGAATTGGATTTTTAATACACCTATATTCTATTGGCTACATGCACCACGATGAAGGTTTTAGCAGGTTTTTTGCCTACCTCAACTTATTCATTTTCTTTATGCTCATCCTAGTATTAGGCAATAGCTACTTAGTAATGTTTATTGGATGGGAGGGTGTTGGACTTTGTTCATACTTACTCATTGGTTTTTGGTTCAAAAATGATGCTTACAATGATGCTGCCAAAAAAGCTTTTATCATGAATCGAATTGGTGATTTAGGTTTCTTATTGGGCATGTTTTTTATGCTATTTTATTTTGGCGGACTAGATTTTTTAACGGTTAACGAAGCAATTAAATCTTATCCAATAAATAATATCATCATTGTTGCTGTAACCTTATTGTTATTCGTTGGTGCTATGGGTAAAAGTGCCCAAATACCTTTGTACACTTGGTTGCCAGATGCCATGGCTGGGCCAACTCCGGTTTCAGCTTTGATTCATGCTGCAACCATGGTTACGGCTGGTATTTATATGATTTGTCGTTCCAATTTATTGTTTGCCATGGCGCCTCATACACTGGAAGTGGTGATGTGGGTGGGTGTTGCAACTTCCATTTTTGCAGCCATAATTGGGATCAAACAAAACGATATCAAAAAAGTATTGGCTTATTCTACCGTTTCTCAACTAGGATTAATGTTTGCGGCTTTAGGTATGGGTGCTTTTGAAAGTGGCATGTTCCATGTTGTAACACATGCATTCTTTAAAGCATTATTGTTCCTTGGTGCTGGCAGCGTTATTCATGCAATGGGTGGTGAACAAGATGTCAGGCAAATGGGTGGTTTGTGGAAGTATATTAGAATCACATCAATGACCTTCTTAATTGGTACCATAGCTATTTCTGGTATTCCCCCTTTGGCAGGTTTCTTCTCTAAAGACGAAATATTAGCAGCTGCTTATAATTCGCATAAAGAAGTTTGGGTATTATTAAGCATTAGTTCTATGATAACTGCTTTTTATATGTTTAGAGTTTTCTTCTTAACCTTTAGCAATAGCTTCCGTGGTACAGAAGATCAAAAACATCATTTGCATGAATCGCCTTGGACCATGACTCTGCCTTTAGTGGTTCTCGCAATATTTGCTGGTATTGCAGGTTTTTGGGGAATGCCTGCTGTTTTTGGTCAAACACATTTATTCTCAACTTATTTGTCCCCTGTTTTTGAGGAATCAAAATCTATTCTTGGGTCAGAACACCATGCAGAGCATAGCACCGAATGGATGTTAATGGGAATAGCCACCTTGGCAGCACTAATAAGTATTGCTGTGGCATACCATTTTTATGTAAAATCTAAATTGGTTCCAGAGCCAGATTCAGAAACCAAAGGCTTCGCTAAATGGGTGGCCAATAAATTTTATATCGACGAGTTATACGATAATGTAATCGTTAAACCCATGATGGTTATTAGCGATATTTTATTTGTATTAATAGATAAGTTGGTGGTTGATTTGGTGGTAATGGCAACCGCTTGGATTGTTGGATTTACAGGTAGAACGCTACGTTTGGTTCAAACCGGAAATGCTGGATTTTACCTTTTTGCCATGGTTATTGGAATGATGATATTAATGTTTATTCAATTGGTGTATTAAATGCTTAGTTTAACTCTCTTATTTATACCGCTCGCCGCATCCCTTCTGTTATTGTTTACAAGAGGTGGCTTGAGCCGAAACTTAGCCTTGGTGTTTACCCTTGTTCAATTAGGACTTACAGCCTATGCTTATTCTGTTTTTAAAACAGATGGCGCAACGGCCTTCGAATTCCTAAGAAATTGGTCGGTTAAGCCTTTTATTAACGTTCATTTTTCTATGGATGGCGTTAGTTTACTCATGGTAATTTTAACCAATCTATTGTTGCCACTCATTATTTTAAGTGGATATAACAGAGAAACAGAAAGGCCGCATGTGTTCTATAGCTTGATCCTATTCATGCAATTTGCATTAAATGGTGTGTTCATTTCTTTCGATGGTTTTATCTATTACATATTTTGGGAGCTAGCTTTGATTCCTATTTACTTTATCGCTTTCAATTGGGGCGGCGAAAATAGAACTCAAGTTACCTTAAAGTTTTTTATCTATACCCTCGCAGGTAGTTTGCTCATGTTGTTTGGCTTCTTGTTTTTATACAATGGTAGTCCACAACACTCTTTAGATTGGGCCTCATTGATTGCTAACCCTTCATGTGGTTGCAACCAGAGCTGGTTGTTTTGGTTATTCTTCATTGCCTTTGCAATTAAAATTCCTATTGTTCCTTTCCACACTTGGCAGCCAGATACCTATAAAACTGCCCCAACCCAAGGTACCATGTTGCTTTCTGGTATCATGCTAAAAATGGGTACTTACAGTTTAATTAGATGGTTGTTACCAGTTTTACCAGAAGGTGTTAAAGAATGGCAATCATTGGCTATTGCTCTGAGTGTTGCAGGTATTGTATATGCTTCTATCATCGCCATCATGCAACGCGATTTAAAAAGATTATTGGCTTATTCATCTATTGCCCACGTAGGCTTAATCAGTGCAGGTATTTTTGCAATGAATATTAGCGGCTTGCAAGGTAGCTTGGTTCAAATGCTTGCACATGGTATCAATGTAGTGGGTTTATTCTTTTGCGCAGATATTATCTTCAACCGCACCCAAAATGCTAATGTTGAAGGCATTGGAGGCATAAGATTGGTGGCACCAAAATTTGCCACTTGGTTCATGGTGGTTATTTTAGGTTCAGTAGCATTGCCGCTTACCAATGGTTTTGTAGGAGAATTTATGTTGCTATTTGGCGTTTACCAATACAATACTTGGCTGGCTGTTTTTGCAGGTTTAACCATTATCTTGGGTGCAGTTTACATGTTACGCATGTACCAAAAGGTGGTTCTCGGAAAACCAATCATGGAAAATATGGTGTTTCCAGATTTATTTTGGAACGAAAAGTTAGTATTGATTACCATTGGCATCTTAATATTTGTACTAGGTATTTTTCCTAAACCAATTCTTGAGCTAACAGAGCCAGTTTTAAAAACCATCCTTAAATAAGTTCATCTCGTGAATACAATTATTTATACATCTGTTCTGGGTTTCTTCTGCATGTTAGCAGAAATTATTAATTTAAGAAAACTCATTGTACCCATTTTAGTTATTGGTTTAGCCGTAATTTTCGGTTTGAACCTAAACGATTGGAATTTAAATTTGGCCTACTACAACAATATGTTGAAGGTAGATAATTTCTCGGTGGCCTTTGGCGGCTTGGCAATTTTTGTTACGCTATTGGTGTTTATTCTCTCTACTGATTTTTACGCCAAAGACCAAGAGCATTTAAGTGATTACATGTCGATCCTAACCTTTGTATTGGTTGGGGCTTTAATGATGTTTTCTTATGGTAATTTAACCATGTTGTTCTTGGGTATTGAAACCCTTTCTATTGCACTATATATTATGGCTGGGAGCAAGCGTTTTGATGTTCGATCCAATGAAGCTGGTTTTAAATACTTCCTCATGGGGTCCTTTGCTTCTTGTTTTTTATTATTTGGTATCGCATTAATTTATGGCACCACAGGTAGTTTCGATTTAAATAAGATTACTGATTATACCATTCAAAACCAACAAAATATTTCTCCTTTGTTTTATACCGGAATGGTTTTAATGGTTTTTGCCATGTTGTTTAAAGTATCTGCTGCTCCATTTCATTTCTGGGCCCCAGATGTGTATGAGGGCGCTCCAGCATTGATTACAGCTTATATGAGTACCTTGGTTAAGATTGCTGCCTTTGGGGCTTTCTATAAATTAATGAGTGCTACCTTCTTCTACACTTCATGGAAAGCAGAATTAATTTTGAATGTTGCGGCCATTCTTACTTTAGCAATAGGTAACTTAATGGCTTTGGCTCAAACCAATTTTAAACGACTTTTAGCCTATTCTGGAATTTCGCATGCTGGTTATTTAACGCTTATCATTTTAAGTGCAAAAAATCAACCTGCAGGTGCTTTATTCTATTACACTTTGGGTTATTCATTGAGCACATTGGCAGCATTTGCCATCGCCATCCCTGTGTTTAAATCAACAAAATCGGAAGGAATTGATGCCTTTAATGGCTTAGGTAAAAAGAATCCAGTGTTGGCAGCTGCCATGAGCATGGCCATGATTGGCTTAGCGGGCATTCCTCCATTTGCAGGTTTTATGGGTAAATACTACATTTTTACTGAAGCTTTACAAAGCGGTTATTTTTATACAACCTTAATAGCCATATTCTCTTCAATGATAGGCGTTTACTATTATTTCAAGGTTATTTTAGCCATGTATGGCAAGCCTGCAAATGAGTTCCAAATTGAGAATACGCTCAATTATCAGCTTGTTTTATGGGTTTGTTTGGCGCTTAGTTTGTTTTTTGGCTTGTATCCATCGCCCATACTTAACATATTTTAAACCTTTTTGCGTTGAATGCGTAGTAATTAGTTGAGATAATAATTAATTAATATGCCATGCAACTTGTATATTAATAAATATTGACTTTTTTTGTAACTATATAAACTATAAAATATAATTCTCATGAACAAGGTAGCGTCACCTAAATCTGAAAGCTCAATGAAAAGTAATTTTGCTGCTTTCGCAATTCCAATCCTGGTTGTAACAGGAATTTTGATTTACAAGTTTGTTTTAGGATATCCTGGAAACTTTGAAGGAGGAGATCCAAATAACCACCCGGTTGCCGAAGGTATTGGTAATGTATTAGGCTTGGTTTACAAAGGAGGTTTTATTGTGCCAATATTATTATCGTTGGTATTAATGAGTATCACCTTTTCTATTGAGCGTTTTTTAACAATCAATAAAGCTCAAGGAAAATCAAATGCTGAAGGTTTTGTTCGCAAAGTTCAAGGTCATTTGTCTTCAAACAACGTTGATGCTGCTATTGCCGAATGCGATAAGCAACAAGGTTCTGTTGCCAATGTAGTGAGAGCTGCTTTGGTTAAATACAAAGAAATGGAAGGTAAGTCAGATATGGACACTGACAATAGAATTTTAGCTATCCAAAAAGAATTGGAAGAAGCTACTACGCTAGAATTGCCAATGCTTGAAAAGAACTTGGTAATTATTGCAACCATGGCTTCAGTTTCTACTTTGATCGCCCTATTGGGAACGGTATTGGGTATGATTCGTGCATTTGCGGCTTTGGGTACTGGTGGTGCACCAGATTCAGTTGGTTTGGCAAATGGTATCTCTGAGGCTTTGATCAATACCGCTTTAGGAATTGGTAACTCAGCTATCGCCATTATCATGTACAATGTGTTTACCACAAAAATTGACAAGATTACCTTTACCATTGATGAAGCTGGTTATAGTATTGTTCAAACATTCGCTGAAAAACATAAATAGGCAATCCTATTGCTGAATTTCTCAGCTATAGAGCCTTTGTTGATATATTATCAACAGGTAATAATTTTAGTATTCATCAGTAATAAATAATAATATGCCTAAGGTTAAAGTACCTCGTAAAAGTACATCAGTAGATATGACGGCCATGACAGACGTGGCGTTCCTTCTATTGACGTTTTTTATGTTAGCTACACAATTTAAACCCGAAGAGGCGGTTACCATCGATGCACCTTCTTCTGTTGCTGAAGTGCCATTGCCAGACAAAGACATGATGACCATTACAATTAGTGATGATAGTCGCGTGTTTTTTGAATTGCAAGGTCAGCAATACAAAGAAGAGCTCATCAAAAAAGTGGCCGACATTCATAAAATCACCTTCACTCCAGACCAAATCAAAAACTTCTCTTTGATGTCGAGCTTTGGTGTTCCTTTAAATAATTTAGGTAATCTGCTCAATACTAAATCAGCGGATAGGTC
>CAMCJW010000162.1 GCA_945875195.1 Chitinophaga pinensis
TCAGTGACCGGGGTGAGCTCAGGGACTGGGGTTACCGGTGTGACCGGGGTTTTGGAGCCGATAGAGGTGGTGACTTTGGCGGAGGCTAGGGCTAAGGAGCTTGCGCCAGATACCAAGAATTATAAGACTTGGAAGTACAAGGCGCAAAATGTGCGCGATTTTGCTTGGGGTAGTTCGCGTAAATTTGTTTGGGATGCTATGGCCGAACCTATTGCAGGCAAGAATGTGATGTGCATGAGTTATTATCCCAAGGAGGCTTATGGTTTGTACCGCAAATTTTCTACCAAAACCATAGCGCAAACCTTGCGTACTTATTCAAAGTTTACCATACCATATCCATATCCAGTTGCCATTAGTGTAGAGGCTGCAAACGGCATGGAGTACCCAATGATTTGTTTTAATTATGGCCGAACCGATGAAGATGGAACTTATAGTGCACGCACCAAGTATGGCGTTATTGGCGTGATTATTCATGAGGTAGGAC
Organism: Chitinophaga pinensis; assembly: GCA_945875195.1. Taxonomy (GTDB): domain Bacteria; phylum Bacteroidota; class Bacteroidia; order UKL13-3; family UKL13-3; genus B1. Next base: position 485 of record CAMCJW010000162.1, read on the forward strand.
ATAATTTCTTTCCAATGATCATAAATAGTGATGAACGCAATTGGAGTTGGATGGATGAAGGCTTAAATACCTTTGTGCAGTTCTTAACCGAGCAAGAGTTTGATAACAACTATCCATCGGGTAGAGGTCCGGCTCATAAGATTGTGGATTACATGAAGCTGCCTAAAAACCAATTGGAGCCTATCATGACCAATAGCGAGAACATCAACCAATTTGGTCCGAATGCTTATGCAAAGCCAGCTACGGCCCTAAACATTTTGCGAGAAACGGTAATGGGCAGGGAGTTATTCGATTATTCTTTTAAGGAATATTGTAGGCGTTGGGCATTTAAGCATCCTTCGCCGGCAGATTTTTTCCGCACCATGGAAGATGCTTCGGGCGTTGATTTGGATTGGTTTTGGCGCGGTTGGTTTTATGATATTGAACCGGTTGATATTGCCTTGGACAGTGTGGTGGCATTTCAAGTAAATGCTCCATTAAAGCCATTAGAAAGAAGTGAAGTGGTTAAAAGAGGAGGCAAGGCACCTGATGATTTTATTCATGTTTCTCGTTTACGCAACAAACAAAGTGGCATGGTCTTTTTGGTAGATAAAGATACCTCTCTCCGCGATTTTTATTATTACTACAAAGAACCCAAAGAAGAAGAGACAACAAAAACGGTAAATCGTTATGAGAACATTGCACCCGTAACTGAGGAAGATGCCAAGCCATATGCCAACATGTATTATTACGAGTTGCAAATGAGTAATGTGGGTGGTTTGGTAATGCCAATCATTGTACAATGGAATTATGAAGATGGAACCAATGAAGTAGAATATATCTCGGCCTATATTTGGCGCAAGGATGAAAACAAAGTAATTAAAACTTTTGCCAAACAAAAGAGAGTTAGTTCTATTTTGCTTGATCCCTATAAAGAAACAGCCGATATCAACGAAGGCAATAATTCATGGCCAAGCAAAGAAGCACCATCCAAGTTCGATTTGTATAAGAGCAAAGCAAGAACGGGCCGCAACCAAGGCAATGAAGACAATCCAATGAAGAAGGCGAGGCAATAAAGTGATTAAACAAAATAGCAGATAGAATCTTTATTTTTTCTCAAAATACGGAATTTCATCCCTGCTCACAGCATCTTTTTGGTTCCAATAATCGTTTGTTACTACATGGCCATCGGAGGTTCTTAATAACCGGCCAAAAACGGCATTAATGGGGTTAAATAGCAAATCTGTAACGCCTAAGGTATATAGCACTTCGCCCACTTCGCCCACTTCGACAGGCTCAGTGACCGGCGTGACCGAAGTGACCGCATCGGCTCCATTGGCATCGGTGGCTGAGCTTGTCGAAGCCGACGAAGCCGTCGAAGCCACCGATGCCTTAGCTTTTGGTGCCTCAGCTTCTACACATACTACCTTGTATCCATTGCCCGTGAGCAGTGGTGTTAAAAAATCTACCCTTGCTTGCGATATGTTTTTCTCTACAATGGCACACCTAATATTGCCTAATTCTTCTACTGTATGATTTGCGTTGAGTCCCATGGATTTAAACTAATAAGGTTGTACAATACTAACAATGTATTCATAAATTGGGCCATAAACACTCAGAACAATGAGGCCTGCCATGCATAATAACAAAGCAAGGTTCGGAATTAATCCTGCCTCTGTTTTGGCTATTGGGTTTTCATTGCTGTCCATAAAAATTACTTTTACTATTCTTAAATAGTAGTAAAATGAGATCACCATATTAAGTGCCGCAATAATGATTAAGATATAATTTCCTTTTGAGGCACCTGCCATTAATAGGAAAAACTTGCCAAAAAAACCTGCTGTTGGCGGCACGCCCGCTAAGGCAAATAAACCTATGGCCAATACCCATGAAAGAAATTTATTGGTTTGGTAAAAGCCTTTGTAATCATCAATGTTTTCCTTGCCGGTATGTTCGCTAATAATCCCTATTACTCCAAACGCGGCTAGGTTCGAGAATAAATAAATGAGTAAAAAGAAAAAAATGGATGATTGTGCTACTTCCGCAAATCCAAGCATGGCAACCAAAATATAGCCCACTTGTGCAATGGCAGAAAATGCCAAAAACCTTTTGATGTTTTGCTGCCTAATGGCAAATAAATTTCCTATAACGATGCTTAAAAATGCCATCAATGAAATGGCAATGGTCCAAGTAAGGGCAAGTGATTGAAACACTTGGAATAGCACACTTACAAATACAAATGTAACGGCAGCTTTTGAAACTACCGATAAAAATGCAGTCACTGGAATAGGCGAGCCTTCATAAACATCTGCTGTCCACAGGTGAAAAGGTACTGCACTTATTTTAAAGGCAAATCCTGCGAAGATGAGTATGAAGGCAAAAATACTCAATGGGTTTTCAACCAATGAAACACTCAATTCAGAGAACAATAAGGTGCCAGTACTACCATATATAAATGATATTCCTAATAACAAAAGCGCGCTTGAAAATGCCGAAGACAATATTAATTTCATGGCAGCTTCAGATGATTTGCGTTTTTGTAAATCAAAGTTGGCTGCTGCTGCCAATGGTATGGTTGATAGCTCCAATCCTAAATAAAACATCAACATATTGGCCGATGAAATCATGAAAAACATTCCTAAAAGCGAGGACAACAAAAGGATGTAAAACTCCAGAAAATTCTTATTGTTCTTGAGCCATGCAAATGAAATAGCAGAAACAATAAGCATGCCCAAACTCAACATGGATTTTTGAAATAAGATGAGCTCATTTCCTTTAAACATTTGATTGAATAACACCACGTCTTTTGATCCAAACAAAAACAACAATACCGTGGCCAATAACAATCCATTAACAACCGATATCACTTCACTTGGATTGGGTTCATCAGTACGGATTTTCCAAAATAAAAGCAAGAATATGATGAAGCCAATCATCAATTCATGTTTCATTGCAATAATTATATCTAATGCCATCATCTTTCTGTGCTATTTAAGTAATTGTTCCATAATTATTTGGGTACCTGGCGAGAGTAAGTCTGTTAGCAAGAAGGGGGCAACGCCAATAACAACAATGCCTGATAGTAATACTATTGCTGCTAATTTTTCATTCCATAGTGCATCTTCTAATTTTAAAAAATGGTCATCTTTGATAGGCCCCATTACAGAACTGCCCGCTGCCCTTAAAATATAAACTGCCGTTACCACAATAGACGCACAAGATAAAATGGTTGCCAACCTATACCAGATATTTGGGTTTTGCCAAGCTCCAACAAAAATGGTCATCTCCGATACAAAACCACTAAAGCCAGGTAAGCCCAATGAGCACAATCCTGCGATGATAAATATGGATGAAATGAATGGCATAACTTTTAATAATCCTCCTAATTGAGCAACCAATCTGGTATGCGTTCTGCTATACATCATGCCAATAGCGGCAAAGAAAAGGGCAGTCATTAATCCATGACTCACCATTTGCATTACAGCACCTGTGATAGAAACTTTGGTAAGCATGCCAATTCCTAGTAATACAAATCCACAATGGCTGATTGAAGAGTATGCATTGATATACTTTAAATCTGTTTGCATCATGGTGGCAAATGCACCATAGATAATGGCAATGGTTGCCAATAAAACAATAACTGGGGCATAATATTCTGCAGCCTGTGGCATTAAAAAAGTGGCTACCCTTAAACAACCATATCCTCCTAACTTCATAGATATGCCTGCAAGGAACATGGAGGCCGCTGTAGGCGCCGATGAGTGTCCGTCTGGCACCCAAGTGTGGAAAGGAAACAATGCAGTGAATACGCCAAAACCTGCGAAGGCAAATGGGAAGAAGAACAACTGGGCTTCTTTAGAAATACCATTTTGAGCCAAGGCAAGCATGTCGAATGTGCGTGCGCCTACCTCATTTGAATAAAAGTAAACACCAATTAGGCCTATAAATATCATGGCCGAGCCTCCCATTAACATGAGGGCTAATTTCATGGCACTTCTTTCTTTTAAACCACTGCCCCAAATGCCAATCAATAAAAATTTAGGTATCACCGCAACTTCTAAGAAAAAGAAAAGGGTAAATAAATCTAAGGAGATAAAAAAGCCATACGCACCCAAACTTAATAGAATTAGCAGGAAGAAAAATTCTTTGTGCAATTGCTCCATGCCATACGATACCAAAACACCAGCAACCACTACCAATGCCGTGAGTATAATCATTGAAATAGAAATGCCATCTACACCAATATGAAAGTAAATACCCATTGATGGGAACCATGCATGGTTTTGTTCAAACAACATAATCGAGGCATCACCTAATTCTTTTACAATATGGTATTGGTTCAGCAAGTAAAACGATAAACACAATTGAATCATAGACCCAATAAATGCAACAGTTCTAACCTGTTTTAAACCATTTACAGCCAGTATGCCAATGGCAGTTAAAAAGGGTATAATTAATAGTATTAGCAGGTTCATGTTGTCTTAAATTAATGCATAAATAATTAGTATAGCCAAGCCCAAAACGCTAGCAAGAAAATACAAAGCATAACTTTGTAAATTACCAGATTGCCAACCTTTGATGGTGCTCGAAAATTCTTCGGTTGTTATAGCCGTTAAGGTATAAAAGCCATCAACAATATGTTTATCAATCCAAGCAGCAGGTCTTCCTATTAGGTTAAATATTATTTTATGTGTTATAAATAAGTAGATTTCGTCTATATAGAATTTTTGTTTAACCAAAGAAAAAACAGCACCTAAATTTTGGGCAATTTGTTCAGGTTTTTCATTCTTGTTTTTATACAAATAGGCTGCAAACAAAATACCTGCTGCAGCCAATGAAACAGGGAGTATAGAGAACATCAAATCTAAATGAGTTTCCAATGATTTTCCGTCCGAACTCACATAATGCGAGAAAGGAATAAAGCCAACTACAATAGACAATAAGCCAAGAATAATTAAAGGTATTTTCATGCTCCAAGTTCCTTCACCATGAGATTTGTGCATAGGTTTTGCTTCCGAACTCCAAAAAATATTGAAGTATAACCTAAACATATAAAAGGCTGTTAGCATAGAAGTAAACAAGGCTAAGTAATAAATAATTGGACTGCTTGTATGTGCCGCATGTAAGATGGCTTCCTTGCTAAAAAAGCCGGCAAAAGGAGGGATGCCAGAGATAGCCAAACAAGCAATTAAAAAACTGATATGGGTAATAGGCATGTGCTTTCTTAAGCCGCCCATATCGTCCATATTATTACTATGTACCATGTGTATAATAGCTCCCGCACCCAAGAATAGCAATGATTTGAAGAAGGCGTGCGTAAACAAATGAAACAAGGAAGCACTGTAGCCTGCACCATTTTCACCACCATAATTGGATACACCTAAGGCAAACATCATAAAGCCAATTTGACTCATGGTTGAGAATGCCAATACCCGTTTGATATCTGTTTGCGTGCAGGCAATAATGGCGGCAAACAGTGCAGATAATATGCCAATAAATGCAATCACATCTAATGCGGCTTGATCCGATATAGCGAAAATGGGAAACAAGCGCGCTACTAAATAGACGCCTGCAACAACCATGGTCGCTGCATGTATCAATGCCGAAACGGGTGTGGGTCCTTCCATGGCATCTGGTAACCAAATATGCAATGGAAACATGGCAGACTTTCCAGCACCGCCCATAAATACTAGCATTAATCCCCAGCTTAGGGCTGTTATTCCCATAAACGATGCTGCGCTAATTGCTAAAAATTGTGGCGATTGGTGGTCAGTAAATCTTTGAATCAATGTTTGAAAATCGAAACTCTCACCATAAAATCCTAAGGTTAAAATGCCAATTAAAAATCCCAAATCTGCAAAGCGCGTTACAATAAATGCTTTCTTGGCGGCCGCCACTGCACTGGGTTTGGCAAAGTAATAGCCTATCAATAAGAACGATGATACACCCACCAATTCCCAAAAAATATAAATCTGAAAGATGTTTGAACTCAAGATGAGACCTAACATAGAAAAGGTAAATAAACCCAAGAATGCATAATAGGTGGCAAATCTCTCTTCTCCTTTCATATAACCTAAACTAAATATATGAACCATTAAAGAGATAAAGGTTACCACCACCAACATCATGGCAGAAATTGGATCGAGCAATGCGCCCATGTCTATTGATATACCTGAGCCAAATGAAAGCCAATTATATTTAAACAAGATGATAGCTGCGAAACCGTTTTTGGCCAAGTCTGCCGTTACAAAATAGTTGATGGCTGTTTGAACCGATAACAAACAGGA